>CAZEMY010000283.1:0-2569 GCA_964513405.1 uncultured Desulfobulbaceae bacterium | reverse complement strand
TTCGGGTTGATGTGAAATAGTTAATAAATGCATACCTTTAAATGTTTGAATATTGCCTTTCCCTTGCTTCCCTTATAATATCGACCACTTCCCGGGTTGATATTTTAGCTTTTACAGATGGAACATCTAAGGGAGATTTGTTTATTTTTTCCGGAGTCAAAGCAAAAGTTCGACCATCTTTTTTGCGAATCAATACCTTACCGCTGTCTTCAGCCTGTTGAAGAACAGATGCAAGCTTTTGTCTGGTTTCAGAATATGTATACACCTGCACTATTCAGACCTCCAAAATTTTTATATTTAGATTGTGGGCAGTTTTTTAAGTTTTTTATCCAATGTCAGCAATGGTGCCTGACATCTAATAGCACAGTCCCGAAAATAAGCATCATAGGCATATATGCCAACGGGTTCAGATATTTCTAAAATATTAACAAAATTTGGTTTAATGTAACGAAAAGGGATTGTCTCAAAAATTAAAAACCCATGGCGGGCATCATCGAGTGTTAATCTGTTTTGTTTAAACATAGCCGAGAAAGCATTACCTATCTCCCATGGAATTGAACCGGGACCAATAAGAGATTTGCCAACGGTTAGCTCAACGATTCGATCTCTTTCTAATTCACCCGTAATTACCGCAACTAATGCAGATGTATCTACAACTATATCCATATAATGATTCCTCCACCTGTCTTTATTACAATTGTACAACAGGTCGTATCCAACCATATGTCAATAATTTGTTTTTCAGAGCAAAAGAGGGTATCCGTGACAAGTAAAGAAAATATAAAAAAAATATTCTTCGTCGGAGCAGGTTCCGGCGACCCTGAACTAATTACCATTAAAGGCCGCCGTCTCCTTGATGAGGCAGATTTAATAGTATATGCCGGCAGCCTAGTCAATCCTGCCCTGCTTGACGGGGTAAAGGCTGCAATTCATGATTCAGCCTCCATGGATTTAAATGAAATTATGGAAGTTATGATACCGGCAGTTAAATCTGGAATGAGCGTAGTACGGCTTCACACCGGTGATCCCGCAATTTACGGGGCAATTCGTGAACAGATACAATGGTTGGACAGAGAAGGAATATCTTATGAGGTAATACCCGGAGTTACCTCTGCCCTTGCTTCAGCGGCAGCCCTGAGAGTGGAGTTGACCGTCCCGGAAGTTACCCAGACCGTGATTTTTACCCGTCAGGCTGGAAGAACCCCGGTACCGGAGAGAGAATCTCTTAAAAATCTTGCCTCTCTCCAGGCTTCCATGTGTATCTTTCTTTCCGTATCAATGATGGAAACCGTAGTTTCTGAGCTTCGTGACGGTGGCTATGGAGATGATACTCCGATTGCAGTGGTGGAAAAGGCTTCCTGGCCGGAAGAGCTGATTATCAGGGGAACCCTTGCCGATATTGGAGAAAAAATAAAAAACTCCGCCATCCGCAAAACAGCCATGATTATTGTTGGCAAGGCTCTTGGTGACGAGTCTTCTCCACCATCAAAATTATATGATGGCAGTTTCAGCCATGAATACCGCGTAAATAAGCCATGAAAACAGCAGTGCTTGCCATAACTGAAGGCGGATGTCTGCTGGGAAAACGGTTGACTGCTGCTCTTGATAAATCTGTATTTTTCAATTGCCGGGGAACATTAAGAGAAACCCTGCTTAAGGCATGGGATGAATATGATGGGCTGATTTGCATCATGGCAACCGGCATTGTCGTCAGGGTTCTGGCAGAAAAGTTTAAGGATAAATACAGTGATCCGGCAATCGTTATTTGTGACGAGCGGGGCGAGTTTGCTATTTCTCTTCTTTCCGGGCATCTTGGCGGCGGCAATGAACTTGCCGTGGAGGTTGCAAAAATTATCAACGCTCAGCCGGTGATAACCACCTCTTCTGATGTTCAGGGACTGGTTCCCCTTGATCTCTTGATCCGTGAACTTGATCTTGTGATAACAGATAAGGAAAAATTAACCAAAATAACCGGTAAACTGGTCAATAATGGTATGATAACCCTCTATAGCGATTATCATATTGATGATATTCCAGACGAAATCATCATCTGCAATAACCCGGATAAAGCGGATTTGCTTATAAGTTATCGTACAGGTTTGTATACTTGCGGATTACAGCTTTATCCCAAAAAACTAATTGCCGGAATCGGCTGCAACCGTAACACTCCGGCAAAAGAAATTGCAAATGCACTCAAAGAGGCATGTGAGGTAAACAGGATAAGTATATTATCCATTAAATCTCTGGCCTCCATTGATCTTAAACAGGATGAACAGGGATTGTTAGAGTTTGCCGAAAAACACGGCTACCGCATTGATTTTTTTAACCGTGATCAGTTAAACTCTGTGGACACCGTATCTGTCTCGGTTGCGGTTTTAAAGGCAACAGGGGCAAAAGGTGTGGCGGAACCAGCGGCAATCCTGGCCGCCAATGGGGGAAAATTACTGTTTAAAAAAATGAAATGGGCAAATGTTACCGTGGCTGTTGCAGAAATCAGTGCTGACGCATGACTTTTTTCCTATAACCGCAAATGACGGTTGGCATTAATTTTGCTGGGCGGCAGTAAACA
>CAZEMY010000282.1:0-2580 GCA_964513405.1 uncultured Desulfobulbaceae bacterium | reverse complement strand
AAATGTTTGAATATTGCCCCAGGTTTGTTCGGTTCGCCTTGTGCACTATGTATAGTCACATGTGAATAAGGCGAACCGGGCGAAAATGGGGTGATAGTCGAACATTTACCCTGATTTTCTCTCAAAACTGTGGAGCCACAGTAGTTATGGAAAAAAAATATGACCCGGAACAAAGAGTATTCCCACGATATCCTGTTGAGCGGGGAACCTTTGCAATCTTCCCCGCTGTCTCCCGGGTGTTGCCCGGAGTTATAGTTGATATCAGCAGAACCGGACTGGCATTCTTATATCTTGATGGTGAAGAATGGCCACCTGAGATGAGCGGTAAATACCATCTTTTTGGTGATGATTTTCATGTGGATGGCGTATGTGTGACAATGATTTCTGATATCAAGGTGGCCTGCGAAGAGCATCCGCTATATAAATTGGCTCTCCAAAATAGCTCTTCTCCGCTGGCAGTCAGGAGAAGAGGGGTCTGTTTTAACGATTTAAATCAGGAACAGCAGGCTGATCTGGATGTCTTTATTAAACGATTTCACAAAATGAATGGATAGTGTTTACCAATATTAGAGAAAACACTTTTTTAGCTTGCACCCCTGTGGATAATGGTTATTCTGAATACATAAAATAAAATAGGAATTTGTTACCCTCTACCACCGGAGGTGCCATATCTTTCCTTTTAACACAGACAATAACATTGGTAGCAGGCAGATAATCAAGTCAATCGTGTTTATAATGGGGTTGGTGGGATTGTTTGGCGGTGCCGCATTCGCAGTTTCGCAGGCCTCAGAATCACGGACAGCGTTGATACTTGATGTCAAGAGTATCATCGGGCCGGCGACCAGCGAATATATCCGCCAGGGGCTGGACAAGGCGATAAGCGAAAACAGTGCTATTGTCATCCTCAGGCTTGATACTCCCGGCGGTCTTGATACTGCCATGCGCGATATAATCAAGGATATTCTCTCTTCACCGGTTCCGGTGGTCACCTGGGTGGCCCCGGACGGAGCGCGGGCTGCCAGTGCCGGAACCTATATCCTCTATGCCAGCCATATTGCCGCCATGTCGCCTGCCACCAATCTTGGTGCGGCTACTCCCATGCGTATCGGCGGAACTCCCGCCAAACCGTCCCCCCTTCCTGATTCTGAAGAACAGGAAGATGGGGAAAAAACTCCAGCACCTGCTGATACTCTCCAGCAAAAAATGATCAACGATGCTGCTGCCTATATCAGGGCACTTGCCTACCGTCACGGTCGCATGGGCGGAGCAAGCGGTTCGTGAGGCTGTCAGCCTGACTGCAGAGGAAGCACTGGAAAAAGGGGTAATCGATATCATGGCCACCACCACGGAAGAACTCCTGCTCCTGATGGATGGTCGTGAGGTCGTTATGTACTCCGGTAAGACTGTTCTTGCCAGCAAAGACCTTGTAATCATACCCTTTGAGCCGAACTGGCGTATTAAGTTGTTATCAATAATCACCAATCCCAACATTGCCTACATCCTGCTCCTAGTTGGTATTTATGGTCTTATTTTTGAGCTTGCCAATCCTGGTTCCGTGCTGCCAGGGGTTACCGGAGCCATCTGTCTCCTTGTTGCCTCGTACGCTTTTCAGATCTTACCAATAAATTACGCAGGACTGGCTCTGATTATTCTTGGTATTACCTTTATGGCTATCGAAGCTTTCATGCCAGGTATTGGCGTGTTGGGAATCGGTGGTATTATTTCTTTTGTAGCTGGCTCCATCATTTTAATGGATGGGGATATCTTTGCCATATCACTGCCCCTGATCGGAAGCACTGCTCTGATTTCGGCAGGGTTCATTATCTATATGCTGAGCAGGTTATACGCAGTGAGCAGGAAAAAGGTCATAACCGGTGTAGAGAAGATGATCGGAGAAACCGGTGAGGTTATGGAAGATTTTTCAGGTACCGGCAGGATTTGGCTTAACGGTGAGTCCTGGCAGGCACAGTGTCAATCAGCGGTTGGCAAAGGGCAAAAAGTTAAGGTTCTTTCCATGGACGATTTACGCTTAACGGTGGAAACCATAAAAGAGGGAGCAAAAAATGATGATTCCTGAATTTACACTCTATTTTGTACCTGTTTTTCTGATTATTGGTCTGCTTATTTTTTCGTTCAGAATTGTTAAAGAGTACGAGCGGCTGGTGGTTTTTTGTCTTGGTCGTTTTCAGATAGTTAAACAACCAGGTCTACGGCTTGTAATCCCCGGCATTCAGCAGGCGGTTCGTGTCGATTTACGGGTAATAACCATGGATGTTCCCAGCCAGGATGTCATTTCCCGTGACAATGTTACAGTGCGGGTCAATGCAGTACTTTATTTTCGGGTGGTGGATGCAGAAAAAGCCATTATCCAGGTGGAGGATTATTACAATGCCACCAGTCAATTGGCTCAAACTACACTTCGTTCCATACTTGGCCAGCATGAGTTGGACGGGATGCTGGCCGAGAGGGACAAGGTAAATTCTGCCTTGCAGGAGATTATTGACAAACAGTCAGATGCCTGGGGGATCAAGGTTACCAATGTGGAAATCAAGCATGTTGATCTTAATGAGAATATGATAC
>CAZEMY010000281.1:0-2677 GCA_964513405.1 uncultured Desulfobulbaceae bacterium | reverse complement strand
AAGAGCTACAGAAATCTTTATCCATCCTTGAAAAATATGGGGTTGGCAGCAAGGTAGTTGTCGGCAGCAAAGAAAAAACCGTTAAAGAGGTATTGACAGTAGATGGCAGAAAAATGATTCTCGAAGACGATTCCTGGATTATGATCAGGCCATCCGGCACAGAACCCAAGGTACGCTTTTATGTCGAAGCAAGAGAAGAGCCCGAGACAGCTCTCCTTGTCCAGACTGCGAAATCAATGCTTGCAGAAACCGGAGTCATTGATTAACAGGAGTCAGTGGACAGGACACAGGTGACAGGTGTCAGGGAACAAAAAATCAGACCTAAGGAGATAATTAAGTATGTGGGAATATACAGACGCAGTTCAGGAACACTTTATAACACCTCGTAATGTCGGGGAAATTGAAAAGGCAAGTGGCACCGGCGATGTTGGTTCGCTCTCATGTGGTGATGCCTTAAAGCTGACCATCAAAATAGATGATAATGATATAATCACCGATGCACGATTTAAAACCTTTGGTTGTGCCTCTGCCATTGCCTCGTCTTCTGTACTGACGGAGATGATAAAGGGTATGCCGGTTAAAGAGGCTGCCAAGATCACCAATGATGACATTGCCAAAGCTCTGGGCGGTCTGCCCAAAGAAAAAATGCACTGCTCGGTCATGGGGCGCGAGGCCTTGGAAGCTGCCATCGCCGATTATCAGGGCGTTATTCTGCCCATGGCCGAGGGCGAAGTGGTCTGCGAGTGTTTTGGGGTTACTGATCTTGAAGTTATCAGGGCAATCAGAGAGTCAGGCCTTCACTCTGTCGAGGAAATCACCAATTTCACCAAGGCCGGGGGAGGATGCGGAAGATGTGAAGACCGGTTACGGGAAGTCCTCAAGCAGACAGTGGAGGGAATCAGTGCGGCAGACACGGGCAAAAGAGTAGAAAAAGATAAAAAAATGACCGTTCTTCAAAAAATTAAAAAAATTGAAGAAGTTCTGGTCAGAGAAGTACGACCTGCTCTTAAAAAAGATGGTGGAGATATTGAACTAATCGATGTCGATGGTGATTTTGTTACGGTTTCATTGCGTGGTTCATGTTCAGGGTGTGCCTCCTCAAAGACAACCTTAAAAAATTATGTCGAAAAGAAACTGCGTGAACAGGTTGTCGATACCTTGATCGTTGAGGAGGAAAAATAATGACAGCAAATTGCAGCAGTGATGAAGTAATATACATGGACAACAACGCCACCACCCGTATTGCCCCGGAGGTGCTTGATGCCATGATGCCCTTTTTAACCGACTTTTACGGCAATCCTTCCTCCATGCACTCCTTTGGTGGCCAAGTGGGAAAGCACATTGAAGCAGCCCGGGCACTTATTGCCGATTCCATCGGGGCAGAGCCGGAGGAAATATTTTTTACAAGTTGCGGGACTGAGAGTGATTCCACGGCTATTCTTTCCGCCCAGCAAACATTTCCCGACAAACGGCATGTTATAACCTCACGGGTTGAACATCCGGCAGTAAAAAATCTCTGTGAGAACCTGAGCCAGCTCACTGGTCATAAACACCGGCTCACCAGGCTAAAGGTTGACAGGCAGGGCTTGCTGGATATGGAACAGTACGAGCAGGCACTCAGCGAAGATACCGCTGTAGTCTCAATCATGTGGGCCAATAATGAGACCGGCGTTATTTTCCCGGTTGAAGAAATGGCTGCCATGGCAAGGGAGAGGGACATTCTCTTTCATACCGATGCGGTTCAGGCAGTGGGGAAAATCCCCATTAATATGAAGGAAAACAAGATTGATTTCCTTTCCCTCTCCGGTCACAAGCTCCATGCACCCAAAGGCGTAGGGGTTCTCTACATCAGAAAAGGAACCCCTTTTGTTCCCTTTCTCCACGGAGGACATCAGGAAAGCGGCCGCCGGGGAGGAACGGAAAATGTCGCTTCGATCATTGGTCTTGGTCGTGCCTGTCAGTTGGCAAAGGAAAATCTGGACGAAGAAAACCTGCAAGTCAGGCGGTTACGGGATAAACTTGAAAAGGGGTTCCTTAGCTCTATTCCAAAGTCCATGCTCAACGGACACCCGGATAAACGACTGCCAAATACCAGCAATATAAGTTTTGAATTTGTTGAAGGCGAAGCAATCCTTCTCCATATGAACCGCTACAACATCTGTGCCTCATCCGGCTCTGCCTGTACCTCCGGCTCTCTGGAACCATCCCATGTTATGCGTTCCATGGGAGTTCCGTTCACCGCTGCCCATGGTTCAATCAGGTATAGCCTTTCTGTTTATAACACAGAGGCGGAAGTAGATTTCGTCATTGACAAGATGCCTGCTATTATTGCTGAGTTGAGAGAGATGTCGCCGTTCTGGGTTCAAGAGGACAGATGACAGAATAGCTCTCCACCCTTGGCAAATGGAGTTTCGCTGTTGTTGTGTCTTGGGAGTTTTTTGCCTGCTGACGCAACTTAGGCATTAAAAAAAACTTAAACCACGAAATCATGAAATATGGGAAGTTCGTATGCGTATTATCCCCCCTTCTTTTGAAGTTCTTGACCATCTTGACCAGGAAACACTGGCAGTCCGTATCGAGTATTGCGGACGGATATGTTACAAAAGTGAAGACAGGATTAACCAGGAATCAGCCATCCCTTTTGTCAGCAAAATGGCAGAACACGGGCATAACTCCG
>CAZEMY010000280.1:0-2683 GCA_964513405.1 uncultured Desulfobulbaceae bacterium | reverse complement strand
GGCGGCAGGGAGTATCCAGGGTTTCGAGAAACCACTCGTAAAGAGGACGGTTATTTTCAAACTCAAGGGTACACAGGGAATGGGTTACCCCTTCCAGCATGTCACAAAGACAGTGGGTAAAATCGTACATGGGGAATATGCACCACTTGCCACCGGTACGATGATGGGAAGTCTTCATTATCCGGTAGATTGCCGGATCACGCATCATGATGTTGGCTGAACCCATGTCTATCTTTGCCCGCAGAGTACATGTCCCCTCTTCTAAATCACCGGATTTCATTTTCTCAAATAAATCCAGATTTTCGGAAACACCCCGGTTGCGGTAAGGGCTTTCCCTGCCCGGTTCGGTCAGAGTACCGCGATGTTCCCGCATCTCATCACCGGAAAGATGGCAGACAAAGGCCTTTCCCTTTTTGATCAGCTCAACGGCAAACTCGTAGAGCTTGTCAAAATAATCAGACGAATAATGGAGTTGTTCCGCCCAGTCGTAGCCGAGCCAGTGTACATCTTCCCTGATGGCCTCAACATAGACGGTTGATTCCCTGCTCGGGTTGGTGTCATCAAAGCGGAGGTGACAGACTCCGTCGTACTCCGTGGCAACCCCAAAATTAAGGCAGATTGACTTGGCATGACCTATATGGAGAAAACCGTTTGGTTCCGGTGGAAAACGGGTGATAATTCTGTCGTGTTTGCCAGCGGCCAAATCTTCGTTAATGATCTGGCGGATAAAATCTACCGGCTTGGCGGCTGGTTTTTTCTGTTTAGGCTGCATATTATTTTCAGGTGGTTTTATGTTTTTCAGATTGAATACAGATGCTCAATGTTTGTTAGTCTTTTTACCACCTTGTCCCTACCAAGGGCAGCAAGGATATCAAACATGGAAGGACCTGCAAGTTGACCCGTAAGGACTGTACGCATACCATTAATCAGGATACCTGGTTTAACTTCAAGCCGTTCTGCCATTTTCCTCGTGGTCAGCTCTGCACTTTCCTGATTGAATTCCACCAGCTTGTTGAACTCTCCGGCAAGGATTGGTAACCAGGTCTTTAGATCTGGATGTTTGAGGATATTTTTTTTAAGCGGCTTTTCTTCAACAACATAGTCATCGGCAAAATAAGCCCGACCTGCACCCGCAAAATCTTTAAGGGTATGAAAACGATCCCGGATCAGGGCAAGGGTGTCCGTAAACCATTTTTTCTTTGCCGTGTCATATTCATCGTCCCAGATTCCTTCAGCAATAAATTCATCTTTAACGAGACTTGCAAGTTGTTCAATATCCATGCTCCGCAGATAATGTTCATTAAAGGAGATCAGCTTTGGGTCAGTGAAAAACCTGGCGTTGCCTTTCTGGTAATTAAACACCGAGTTTACCTTTGAGACTCTTTCCAGGGTAAAGGTGTCTGTCAGCTCTTTACGGCTGAAAAATTCCTGTTCCGTTCCTGGGTTCCAGCCCAGCAGGGCAAGATAATTGCATAACGCCCAGGGGAGGAAACCTTTTTCCCTGTAAAACTGAACCGAGACTATTTCACCATGACTTCGTTTTGATATTTTTTTCTTTTGCAGGTCAAGGGTAAGGGGGATATGGGCAAAAATCGGAACCGGTGCATCTAAGGCCTGATAGAGAAGAACCTGGCGGATGGTATTACTCATATGATCCTGACCGCGGATAATATGGGTGATTCTGTCGCGGATATCGTCCACCACATTGCAGAGCAGGTACAGCGGTTTGCCGTTTGAACGGACAATAACAAAGTCTTCAGTATCATCATAATTTTGCTCAATTACGCCAAACACCTTGTCGTCATAACAGATAGAACCGGGTCTCCTCTCCACCTTGAACCTGATTATGGCAGGTGTTTTCTGAGCTTCTTTTTCCGCAATTTCATTTTTGGTGAGATTTCGGCAGGTACCGTCATAACGAATGTCTTTTTTTGCAGTTAGAGCAGCTTCCCGTTTCCTGTCCAGTTCCTCTTTTGTGCAGAAACATTTATAGGCACATCCTTTTGTCAGCAGTTTTTCAGCGGCTTTTATATGTTCTCCTGCAAAATCAGTTTGAAAATAAGGCCCTTCGTCCCAGTCAAGACCAAGCCAGTTAAGACCGTCAATAATACCTTCAATGGACTCTTTTGTCGAACGATCCTCATCGGTATCCTCAATACGGAGAACAAGTTTACCGTTATTTTTCCTTGCCCATAGCCAGTTTAGCAGGGCGGTGCGGGCTCCGCCAATGTGAAGGTATCCGGTGGGGCTGGGGGGGAAGCGAACTCTTACTTCGGTCATTGCTGTTTCCTTGGAGGTTGAATAATAGTTATAATGTGTAGTTGATTGCTTTTTACCCGGGCAGGAGCCACCAATACTTAAAATCAACAGAGTTTCAGTTTTATATCAGGGGCGTAAGGAATTGGCAACAATTCATATTAATTTTTTAATGTCTGCCAGGAATAATCTTGTGGTGGAGCAGGTTTTGTATGGAAACTATTATCATGACCCATATTTAATCTTGTCTGAACCAGTGAATAAAGGTATATTATTTTTTTTAAAAAAAAGGATCCGGTATGCCAATGGCTGATAGCTACGCATTTAATTAATTAAGTTGCAATGTTTGCATAAAGCAGGGAGAAAAAATGAAAGTACTGATCAGTGATAATCTTGCTCCGGTTGGAGAAAAAATCCTTCGTGAGGC
>CAZEMY010000279.1:0-2694 GCA_964513405.1 uncultured Desulfobulbaceae bacterium | reverse complement strand
CACCAGCATGGACAAGCCATATAAGGATACGGGACTGACCCGATTAGAAGTCCAAAAAAACATAATCAGAGAAAGCAATCTGTCTCTGCCCCATCTCAACTGGCAGGCAGGACTTTATCCCCACTGGAAACCCGGTCTCTGGCTGCCCGGCTCTCCTTATGCGTATAAACCCTACTACCGCCTCCAGAATTATGACCAGGATAAATTTGCTGAAGCCATTGAACTGCTTCCCGAAATCCCCACCGGTCCCCCCATGCTGCAAATCGCCCTGATGAAACTTGAACATATGCTGGGTATTGCCGGTCAGACCCATGTTTTCATCTTCTCAACCGGTGAAGACTCACGCTTTGCAGGAGTTGATGAGCCGGAACCTCTTGCCCAAACCAGAAAGCTGGCAGAACTGTATGATGTCTGTTTTAATATTGCCAGCAGTGCAACTGGAATAAATGAAAAAAAACTGCTGGCCGAAATGGCAGCTGTCAATCCCTGTTCACAGCTAATAGATTTTGACACAGTGGCAATGAACCCTCCATATCTTCTTGGTAAGCTCTATGCCAGCAAAAACAATATTTTTAACAATGTCCTCTTTGATTTTGACAAGGTAAACATCAAACGAGAGTATCGCAACGAGCTGAACAGACTGGGAAGGTTTCTCATAAACAATCAGAAATCTCACCTCATCCTTTCCGGATTCACCGATAGTGTCGGCACAAAAGAGTACAATATAAACTTATCGGAGAGAAGAGCGAAGCAGGTCAAAAAATATCTGCAGAAAAATTTCAATATCCAAAGTGAGCGGATTCTTCTTTACTGGTACGGTTACAGCAATCCAGTAGCCAGCAATGAGACTTCCGAGGGAAGAAGCCTAAATCGCAGAGTTACAATTGCCATCAAAACGAACTGATTTCCCCATAATACGAGCAGAAGTTTAAAAGGGAGTAATAATGAAAATATCGTTCCACGGAGCGGCCCGTGGAGTTACCGGCTCATGCCACCTGGTTGAGTGCAGAAATACCCGTATCCTCATTGACTGCGGTATGTACCAGGGGCGACGGAAAACCGAAGATGAAAATAAAAACGGTTTTGGCTTTAATCCGGCTTCCATAGATTTTCTTATTCTCACCCATGGTCACCTTGACCATTGTGGTCGTATTCCCTTTTTGGTCAAGCATGGCTTTTCCGGAAAAATTTTCTGCACAGCAGCAACCAGAGAACTTGCCAAACTGATCATGCTTGACTCTGCCCGCATCCAGGAGGAGGAAGCGGAGTACCGAACAAGAAAAGCCAGACGCCGCGACGAAAACAGCGAGCCGGTCAGACCATTATACGACACCCTCGATGCCTTAAACGCCACGGACTTCTTTGTTACTGATACCGAAAAAAGCGGTTATATTCAGCATCTGGATATTGCTCCCGGTATCCGAATTTCTTTCTTTGATGCCGGTCATATTCTCGGATCTGCATCCATTCTTCTTGAACTTGAAGAGAATAATATCCACAAAAGGGTTCTCTTTTCCGGTGATCTCGGCTATGGCGGTCGAGCCATTCTCAGAGATCCTGCCAAACCACCCGCCGCCGATATAGTAGTTATGGAGACAACCTACGGTGACCGGCTCCATAAACAACTTGCTCCGTCCATTGACGAACTGTACCTTGCCATTAACGATACCTTGAAAAGAGGCGGCAATGTTCTTATTCCAAGTTTTGCCCTGGAACGAACCCAGGAAATTCTTTACTACCTTCGTGAAGGTATGGAGCAGGGGCTGGTTCCGGGAGCAACCAAGGTATTTCTTGACTCGCCCATGGCCATTTCAGCCACCAGTATTTTCCAGAGACACCATGAATGTTTCGACACGGAAACCTGGGCTATCTTTCAGAGCGGCAAGGACCCTTTTGAACTCCCCGATCTTCACTACACAAGAGAAACAGCCGCCTCCATTGCTCTGAAAAACATTAAAGGTGCCATTATTATTGCCGGTTCCGGAATGGCCACCGGCGGGAGAATCCGCCACCATCTCCGCCACAACCTCTGGCGGCGGGAATCAACGGTTATCTTTGTCGGCTATGCGGCAACAGGTACCCTGGCAAGGAAAATTATTGACGGGGAGAAAAAAGTCAGGATTTTCAGGGAAGAAATTGAGGTCAAAGCACAAATATATACCATCGGCGGGTTTTCTGCCCATGCCGACCAGCAACAACTCCTTGACTGGCATAAAGATACGGAGAATCCGGTGACTACCTTTCTAATTCACGGAGAAGAAAGAGCCATGCAGTCATTTGCCGGACTGTTGAAAAATACCAGGGTGGAAATGCCGGAGCTCCACCAGGAATTTATAATTTCCTGATACTCAAAGGATTTTTACTACCGACAAGCTATAAACACACCACACAGAGCTGTAGATCGGATTAGCGATAGCGTAATCCGACATCTTTATGCCGTCGTCGCTAATCCGGCCTACAGGATCTACCCAGCTACCCTCCGCCTGCCTGCTGCATTCTTAATAACCATCCGCCGCATTATCCACACAGCATTAGTCATAACAATGAATTACATAACAAAAGATTAGTTACAGTCAATCTCAAGTTCTTCACTGCCAGTTTTCTTTTTTCATCTTTTTTAAAAAAAACCTGTACAAGCCTCTAAAAAAACATACAATAAAATATCAGGTATTTTTTTCTTTCCAGCATAACCAT
>CAZEMY010000278.1:0-2695 GCA_964513405.1 uncultured Desulfobulbaceae bacterium | reverse complement strand
ATTGACTTTCACCTTCCATCACTGGGTGCAATAGCAATTGAGTTTTCACGGTTACCATCAATGTTTGGGTTTATACGGAAATTTGACCGCATGGCCGTTTTGACTGACAAAAAATGGATAAAGAAAGCAAGTGAGTTAGAAGGTATGTTAATTCCAGGTCTTGAAATTAAGGCTTTTTCCAGAGACCAGAAAGAAGAGGCAGAAGCTTGGCTGTTTGGTTAGGTTAACATTTATCGACAAGATAGCTGACAAGGCGAATTCTCTCGGACAGAAAAATTGTTGCTCGTTCCTAGCTATGCTTCTTATGCCTGTGATTTGCGATAATCACGGTGTCTGGTCAGCATCGTAATTATGCAAAAAGTAAAATATGAAAGCTCCCGACAGAAAAAAAGTTTCTCAATTAGAGGATCTTCCAAATATTGGCAAAGCAATCGGCAAAGATCTTCGCTTGATAGGGATTGATAATCCTCAAGAATTGATTGGGGAAAATGCTTTTCAGTTGTATAACTTACTTTGTAATAAAAAAGACCAAAGGATAGACCACTGCGTAATTGATGTATTTATGTCGGTTATTCATTACATGGAAGGCGGAAGGTCACAGCCTTGGTGGGCCTTCACAGAAAAACGGAAGCAGATTTTAAAAGAAAAAGGGACAATGAAATGAACAAACATGAAAAAATAAATTATGTTGAATTTCCAGCAAAAGATATTCAAGCAACAAAGGATTTTTTTTGTAAAGTATTCGATTGGTCATTTCAGGATTTTGGCCGAGAATATTCGGCATTTTCCAGTCAAGGCATTGACGGTGGTTTCTATAAATCAGAACTAAGTTCATCTGTAGAAAATGGTGCGGCACTTGTAGTGTTCGATAGTGAAAATCTTGAAGAAACCAAGAATAAAATAGAAAAATCTACAGGCGTTATTGTAAAACCAATCTTTACATTTCCAGGAGGTCGTCGTTTCCACTTTACCGAGCCAAGTGGAAATGAATTTGCGGTATGGTCAGCCCAAAAAACATAACAATTAGCTCCAACGGATATGCTAAAAGTTGCTGTGTGGTCGCAGTGCTTGGTCAGTCGCAATTATGCAAGATAAACTAAAGGATGTTCCTATGGCATCCCTTTTAAAATAACAGAGAAAGATTTAGATTTCGAAATAACAACCTGAATTTGACCCCGCCCCGCCACACCCTTCTGTTTGTTACAAAAAAATATTAAGTGTTATTAGCTCTTGACAAGGGGCTGCTTTTCTCTTGCGGTAATACTTTTGACAGGTTAGTGTTACTTGCTCGCAATTGGTCTTGTTAAGTTTGATGGACTCGTAAAAAGTCGTAATAAACAACAAGCGAAGTCTTTACGATGCCATCAAGCTTTTAAAATTAAAATAACTGCAGGAGGTGGATAAATGAGGCTGACTATACTTTTTTTATCAATAATATGTACAGGTTGTTTTGTTGGTTCAGGTTACTCATCAGAGGTAAGAGTTATCACTGATATGGCTGGCAGGCAGGTTGAGGTTCCTGTCAAGGTTGACCGGGTGTTATGTTCAGGACCGGGATGTCTGCGTTATTTGACCTATATTCAGGGGCAGGATCTTATTGTTGGGGTTGACTGCATCGAAAGAAGGGTTGACAGGTTTGATGCCCGTCCCTACGCCCTTGCCAATCCGCAGTTCAGGCAAAAACCTCTTTTCGGTAACTTCAGGGGACACGATAATCCGGAGTTGATCCTTGGTCTTGACCCGCAGCCCCAGGTTATTTTTAAAACTTTTAAAAATTTGGGCTATGATGCCGATGAGTTGCAGGATAAAACAGGGATTCCGGTGGTCATCCTTTCTTATGCCAGTCTTGTCTCAGAGAGAGAGGTTATCTATGATTCTCTGCTGTTGATGGGGGAAATAATCGGCAAAAAGGACAGGGCACTCCAGGTTTCTGAGTTTATGGAGATGAAAATTAATGAACTTGAAAGACGAACCGCAAATATTCAGGAATCGGAGAGGCTTTCCTGTTTTGTGGGTGGTATTGCCAAAAAAGGTCCGCACGGGTTTCAATCCACGGAGCCGGGATACCCGCCGTTTTATTTCGTAAATGCAAATAATGTCGCCAATCCTTATGGAGAACAGGGGCAACAGGGAAAACCTTTGCAACACGCAAATGTTTCCAAAGAGCAGATAGTGAGTTGGAACTCGGAGATAATCTTTGTAGATCTCTCTTCCACCCAGCTTGGTGAACACGCCGGAGCCGTCAACGAACTCAGGACAGATCCTGTCTATCAGAGCCTGACTGCGGTGGAGAATGGCAGGGTTTACGGGTTGCTGCCTTATAATTGGTACACGAAAAATTACGGTTCAATTATTGCCAATGGTTTTTTCGTGGGGAAAATATTGTATCCTGAGCAATTTAAAGATGTTGATCCCAAGGCAACTGCCGATGAGATATATTCCTTTCTGGTGGGAAAACCGGTCTTTTCGCTTATGAACAAGTCGTTTGGCGGGTATGCCTTTGAAAAACTTGAGTTAAGGTAGGCATGCATTTTGATGACGGGCAAATCCCGACTGATTATTGCAGACATATCCGGATCAGGATTACATTTCTTCTCTCAGGTCTGCTCCTTGCGGCAATAGTTTTGATATTTTCTGTCGGCATGGGGCCGGTTTCCATATCACCACTTGATGTCTTGAAAACCCTATCCGGGGA
>CAZEMY010000277.1:0-2707 GCA_964513405.1 uncultured Desulfobulbaceae bacterium | reverse complement strand
GTTTTACGCAGTCATGCTTTTTTATTCTTGCTAGCCTCAATTTCAGCAAATAAACTATTAACTGTATATTCTTTTTGCCATTCGTCTCTGTCTACCGTGTAATTACCATACCCTTTATCATATTGTTGTATGAATCGAATCAGGTTTGATGTTCCAAGTTTCTTTTGCAATAAACCAAAAGCTGTTTGTTGGATTTCGTAATCAGTTTTATAGCTTCTTGCCACACTCATTATAATACCTCTTCTAACCATTGTAATGGGTTCTTAACTTTTATACTAAGCCCTTTGACTATATTCGCTTTTTTTATAAACTTGTCATCTACTGTTAGTAATATATCTGAATAATTTTCTGCACAAGCTAAGTGCATTGCATCAAAAGCTTGTAATCCGAAATTTTCAAAGTAATTGGCCCTGTCCTTAATTTCGCTTGTTAAGCTTATGGTTTTTTTGGCCATTTGATTGATCCCGTATAAGTTTATGCGTCTCTTTGCATCAGCTGTATTCGATATTTCGTATACAAGAACATCGCTGGAAAGCAACTCCCATACTTCTTTCTCAACCAAATCAATAATTGTTTTTATTGCCTCAGACTCCAAGTGAATACGTGGCTTTGATTGATCATCATAGGGTCTATTAAGGCAACAATTATCCATATATATTTTCATAAGAACAGATTACAACATGAGCTGAAGTATTGCTATAAAGTTGAAAGTCCATTTTTTTTAAAGGAGTAATGTGGGCTAACCCATATTTTCAAAGTTTAATTTCACTCTGACCCTTTTATTTGTAGCTTCACCTTTACATTTTCGCCAGCGACCTTTTCCATAGATTTTCTGTAGGCGAGGAAGTTCCCTGATTCCAGTTCCATGTGCAAAACTTTCAGGAAAATGAATGTCGCTGATAATTTCGAAATCCATACTGGTATTCTATGCAATTTGTCCTCTGGAAGCTATCAGGAAAATCAGCGGCAATTTCCTTTCTGGCAAAGGTTTCCTGGAAAAAGCTGTCGTGGGGATTGTTTAAGTTTGTTATGATTATAAATTGTAACCATTCCTGCGAAATAGAGCAAGGAAGTTTACACAGCTCTGCGTGGGGCAGAGAAGCCTAATAAGGAATCTCTTGTTCCCGTGTTCCAGCGTGTGGGAACACCCAGCCACTCGAAACAGTAAGTATGCATTCTCACGCAGAGCGTGGGAACGAGAGAATAACTTTATTCGCATTATGTGTTCAGTTGACAGTATTATTTTTCTGTAGCAATATGTATGCAAATACAACATGTGAGGTGTAAACATGAAGATAGGGGTAAGGGATTTGGTTAGAAATTCCAGAATATTTGAAAACCATGATTATGTTGATGTAGAAGATAAACGGTCACATACCTATAAAGGACTTTTTGTATCCCCTAAATATGCGGCTGAATTAAAGGCATACCTGGACAAAAAAATTCAGAAGGAAAAGCGCAGGAAGTTAGCTGATATTATGCAGTTTGCAGGAGTGGAAAATGGATCGTTTGCTGACATGAGTGTTCAGGAATTGACAGCAGGAAAAAGGAAACGGTATGAGGAATGATAAAAAAATATTCCTGGATATCAATGTCGTCATTGACTTTCTGGAGCGTTCGAGACCTCGACATGGTGACACTGTTGAATTGATAGAATATTTAACCTTGAATAATTATGAAATTTGTATCAGTGAAGATATGCTGACAACGATTTATTATATATCAAAAGAGAAGGTGTCGGTGCTGAAATTTTTAAATTTTGTAACAGAACAATGGAACATCCTTCATTTTGGCAAAGAAACCATCCGCCGGGCTCTTGCCATGTCGCTTGAAAACAATCAGGATTTGGAAGATCAACTGCAGTGTCTTTGCGCCCTGTCTGCTGACTGCTATTGCCTTATCACCCATGATAAAACATTCTGTGATTGCGGGATGACAATTTTTACTGCTGAAAAATTCTTAAAGGGGAAAATATAGCAGAAACAATTGGGGGCTGTCCCCCATTACTTTTTCGTTGCGAAAATGCTATTGTCTCCAAACGAAAAGGGTAAGAATAAAGTCCTCTGGTGGAATAACCGAAGTTTTCATGCAATGCTTAATTCCACTCTGACCCCTTTTATTCCTCGCAAATAATGGCAGGGCTACTGACAATAATTGTCACAATTACCCCGATTGAAACTATTATTGTCTGCACTTTTGAATTATGCATTTGTCTAAACAAGAATATACTAAGTGAAATTAGATTGGTAGGGGAGTATTGTTCTTTGTTTGATGAGCATGAGGACTGTTGGCACGGTATGTGCAAAAAGAGGAGCAGCTGTAAAACAAGTCTGTGGTAAAGCAGGTTAATCAATAATCCTCTTTTATGGAGAACAAAATGAACAAAGGAATTATGAAGAAAATGTTGGATGCTAAAATCGCCGGGAAAAACGAAAAAGGCTTTACCTTGGTTGAGTTAATGATCGTTGTGGCAATCATTGGTATCCTTGCGGCCATCGCCATCCCGCAGTTTGCTCAGTACCGTATCCGCGGTTTTAACACCTCGGCTCTGAGTGATGTTAAAAACCTCAACACCAGTCAAGCAACCATCTTTGCTGACTGGCAACAGTTTGGTACTACCCAGGCCAATGCTGGTGTCTTTGTAGCGGCAGTTCCTGCGGCAGGTGTTGTTGTGTTGGGTGGGGATGCAAATGGTGATGGTATTTCC
>CAZEMY010000276.1:0-2733 GCA_964513405.1 uncultured Desulfobulbaceae bacterium | reverse complement strand
GATTGGTATCAATAAAGACGGGAGAATCTTTTTTGACAAAAAAGAAATAGATGTCAGGGCTGTTCGAGCCCATGTTGAGAGAGCCCTGGCAGAGAGTCCGGAAGCCGGGGTGGTAATTGTCGCAGACCGTGCCAGCCAGACCGGTGTGGTGATTAAAGTTATGGATCAGTGCCGGTTATCCGGCGCCAGAGATGTTGCCATCGCAGCAGCACTTGAAGAGTAAGTATATCATGGGGTCACAACAGGAAAGCATTCGGGAATACCAGAGCACCCATTGCCCTCTGTGGCAGGGAGACAGCTATTTCAGCGGCGGACGGATGCACCTTCGGGTGCGTCTTGGCAAGGCATTTTTCCTCGCAGCAGCGTTTAACCTTGTCCTTTTTTCTCTACCGGCTCTGCTTGGCAGTCTGCAACGGCAAGTCGTTGACACCTGGTCTGAGAGACCAGTCAGTTTTATGCGGATAAAACCGGAACTCCCCCCCCCTCCCGAAAAAATAAAGAAAAAAACAGAAGAAAAAAAGGATGAAATAAAAAAACCAAAACTGAAAAAACCGGAACCGGTACTGCAAAAACCAAAAATAACCCCGCCGGAGCTTCTCTTTGATATCAATCCCAGCCTACAGATGGGGATGCAGGTTGCGGCTCCTCCGGCGGAAAAAGCTATAAAAGCTATCCCCTTGCAGACAGAATTTGAAATGGGCACAGTGGATGTCATCCCCATGGTTACCATGAGATTAGAGCCTGTGTACCCTTTTCGGGCCAAACGGATGAGAATAACCGGCAAGGTGGACATTCGTTTTATGGTGGATAGCAACGGTTCAGTCAGTAATTTCCAGATTATCAAAGGTACGCCCCCAAATGTTTTTGACGAATCAGTCAGAAAGGCCGTAAGTCGCTGGAAATTTCAACCAGGTCAAAAAGAGGGCAGAGCGGTCAACACCTGGATGACCACAACCATTCATTTCAAACTGGAATAAAGACCTTTTAAAGGTTTGAATATTTACTAAAGATGATACGATTATTTTATTTCCCGTTTCTTTTAATGTTGCTGATACCGGCAACCGGTACTGCCGAGCAGTTGTCCCGTAGTGCCATGATTGCCGTTAACAAAGCCCAGCAATTAATGGCAGAAGAGGCATATCCGGATGCTGCCCTGATTTTGCGGGAATATCTTGACAAAAACAAAAATACAAAAAAAGATTTTTCTACAGTTATATTCACCCTGGCAAATATTTATTCACTCATGGACAAGCCCGCCAGAGCAGAACCGCTTTACAGGCGTGTTCTTCAAAAAGACCCTGCCTTTTCACCGGCATGGCAGAATCTTGGCTCAACCCTGTTTGATCTTAAAAAATATGACCAGGCAGGCAAGGCATTTGCACAGGCATGGGAAACAAGCGAAAAGGAAGGTGAAGATAAACCTGATATGTTCCTGTACTACGCTGCCATTTCCTATCTCATGGCTGAAAAACCGGCCTTGGCTAGACCACATCTTGAATATCTCGTTTCAGGGAAAGCAGGAGAAATAAAGCAGGAATGGGTAGAAGCTCTTTTTAGGACATATCTTGACCTGAAAAAAAACGGGCTTGCTATGAACCTGATCCGCAAACTCATTTCCAGAGACAGCACCAACCCTAAATGGTGGCATTATCTTGCCCACCTCCATCTTCAGGCGGGAAAACACGAGGAAGCTGCCGAGGCCCTGACCATTCGCTCTTACATAAAGAAACCAACCAAAAAAGACAAATTATTGCTTGGCGATCTTTACCAGATGATAGGGATACCAGACAAGGCCGCAGATGCTTACCGTGAAGCTATTTCCAAAGGCGGTAAAAACACAAAACAGCACAGCCGTTATTATGAAAAGCTTGCCCATGCTTATATTGCATCCCATAAACCAAACCTGGCACTCCAGGCTCTCGATAAAGCTATCGCAAAGACAAAAAAAGAAAAATTATTTTTCTTAAAAGGACAGATCCTGATGGCAGAGGAGCGGTGGGGAGAGGCACATTCTGCTTTTGCCAGGGCGGCTGCAATCGACAAAGATGATGGCCGTAACCACCTGATGGCAGGTTACTGTGCCCTGCAGGCTGGCAACCATGCCGCCGCAAGGGCTTATCTCAAGCGGGCTGCTACCTTTGAGAAACAAAAGGAACAGGCTCTTAAGTTACTTAAACATATTGAACTTTCCACGGTTTTCCACGCCGAAGAGTGAATAATGTGCAGCAGACAAAACTCAGGTGTGATTACGGTTGAACCTGAGTCCCTGTATATTCTATTATGTAAACACACTGCATGCACTGCAACTTCTCGATAGCGGTGTAAACACTAACCAGTCCCATATAGCTTACCTTTTTAATTCACTCTCCTCCACAACCGCAAACAACGGCTGTAATGTGCCGACCACTTATTTTTCATTTCTTCAGCCACTTATACAAAACTATTCTCTGTACGCTTTCCTGCTACATCATTCCCTCGTTACACCGACAGGTGTTACCTGAGTCGTTTTGATCCAAAACCCGGTTTTTAAACTTCCCTTTATGAGATATTTGCTATCGAAAAGTTTTTTTTCTTTAATTTTTCCGTTTTTTAATGATAAACTTTCCTCAGATGCCTTATCTACACATCTGCGTAGCTTCCCTTCCAGATATACTATAACCCTGCCAACAGGATAAACGAAAAGAGATAACAGGAATAAACCCAAGAAGATAAAAAAATGTTGCGAATGAAAGA
>CAZEMY010000275.1:0-2742 GCA_964513405.1 uncultured Desulfobulbaceae bacterium | reverse complement strand
CTATTCAACAATATATAGAAAACCCGCTTGCCATGGAGATTCTGGAAGGAAATTTTAAAGAAGGTGACAAAATTTTTGTTGATAAGGGCATGGACAACAAACTGGTGTTCCGAAAAGACTAAGAATCTGTTTGCAACCAGGATTATGTAAATATTCTGGTTGGTGAGAAACCAGTGAAAAACTACGCTTTCTTAAATGTTCGAAGTCTACGCTATCTGGATATTGCCGATTTGCTCTGTAATCTGCAACAACCCGGAACCATAAACCGTGGCCCGGGTTGTTTTTTATAAAAATATTTGACATAAGCAGGCCTGACACAATATAATTTCCTACCAGCTCCCCAACTTTTTCACCTATTCACAAAAACCTAAACAAAAAAAATCACATGAGACACATAATCATTACCGGCGGGGCCGGCTATATCGGCAGTCACACCTGCTTAGAACTTCTCAACTCCGGTTATCTCGTAACAGTGTTGGACAATCTCTCCAATTCCAGTCAGGAAAGCATCCGGCGGGTGGAAGAGTTAACCGGCAAAAAAATTAATTTTTTTGAAGCAGATCTTCTTAACCCGGAGGCCATAGAAACAGTCTTTGCAAAAAGTGTTCGTGCCGATGGGGTTATCCACTTTGCCGGTCTAAAGGCGGTGGGTGAATCGGTGCATAAACCGCTTGAATATTATCAAAACAATATTGCCGGCACTCTTAATCTTTGCGAGGTCATGGCGAAACACGGGCTGAAAAATATCATTTTCAGTTCATCGGCCACCGTATATGGTGATCCTGATTCCGTGCCGATAACTGAAGAGTTTCCCCGCCGCCCTGCCACCAACCCTTACGGCAGAACCAAAGCCATGATCGAGGATATCTTAAACGATCTTTACCTTGCCGATAAAGAGTGGAATATCGGTCTGCTCAGGTATTTCAACCCGGTTGGTGCCCACAAGTCAGGCAGAATAGGTGAAGACCCCGGCGGCATTCCCAGCAATCTGATGCCCTATATCTCCCAGGTGGCAGTTGGTACTTTAAAGTCATTACCAATTTTTGGTAACGATTACCCGACCCCGGACGGTACCTGTATTCGTGACTTCATCCATGTGGTTGATCTCGCTGTCGGTCACCTCAAGGCTCTGGAAAAACTGGCAGAGAAGCCAGGCGTGATAACCTGTAATCTCGGCACCGGCAAAGGCCACTCCGTACTGGAAATGGTCAAGGCTTTTGAAAAAACCACCGAGCGGAAGATTCCCTATAAGTTTACCCCCCGTCGCAGCGGAGATATTGGTCAATGTTATGCAAATCCATCTCTTGCCGAGAAAGAACTGGGCTGGAAGGCTGAGCGGGGAATTGAAGAGATGTGCAGAGATTCATGGCACTGGCAGTCCAATAATCCCCAAGGGTATGAAAAATAAATTATAAATCCTATAACAAATAGATAGCCATGAACAGGCAATATAAAACACCCACCTGCATAGGAGCTTGTCCGAGAATAGATATTTTTTCTCAAATCAAGGCATTTTTAAAAAATAAGCACAGTCATATAAGTGATATTGCGAGCATTATTTTTTTCAAAATAACGCCGAGTTGGGGGAAAATAGCATTTTCGGGCAGGCTCCCAGCGGTTATTCTACTTGTTTTATGCACCATATCTCTGGCTGCCCATGGAAACTCTGAGGCAGCCCCCCCGCCTGGCAAT
This sequence comes from uncultured Desulfobulbaceae bacterium, assembly GCA_964513405.1. Taxonomy (GTDB): domain Bacteria; phylum Desulfobacterota; class Desulfobulbia; order Desulfobulbales; family Desulfobulbaceae; genus DRLX01. Next base: position 1,050 of record CAZEMY010000275.1, on the reverse strand, counting down.
TACTTCACCATTAATATTCCGGAGGCAGCTCTCCTGGAAACAATTCAAACGCTTTTGCCTCTGGAGTTTACCCCGAACCACTCTTCATTTCAGGGCAAATTACAGATTGATTCCATTAATAATATCTCCATAAATAACCGGACAATCAGTCTAAGCGGAGTCATATCCGGCAGGGATATGTTCATAGATACCCTTATCGGGGGACGAAGTTTCAAACTGAAACTCGGACACCTCAGCATGCCTGCTTTATGCGACATCCAGCTTCGTTTTGATCAAAGCAAAAAACAGCTTTTCATCACCCCCCGCTTACACCAAACACAACAGAGCAAAAACAGAGAAGATGGCGGCATCAATGACCCCCTTTCCATGCTCAGTGATATCGCCGGCAAAGAGTATTTTATTGATATAAACCAGTTTCTTTCGCTCAAGCCGATGATTAACGGTCAAAGCCGTTCCATAAACCTGGAAGCTGTCGATATCAAAACCGATAATAACCAGTTAATAATTAAGCTCCAACCTGTTAAAAAAAATCAAGCTCAACAGTAACTATTCATAAAGGAGAAAGATCAATGAGTGATAACTGTCTATTTTGTAAAATAATTAGAGGGGAAATTCCATCTGACAAGATCTATGAAGATGACGATATTATAGCCTTCAAAGACATTTCACCCCAGGCACCTGTTCACTTTCTGGTTATTCCAAAGCAGCATATTTCCGGCCCGGGCGACATCAAAGAGGAAAATGAACAGTTAATGGGTAAAATAATGCGAAAAGGCAGCGAGATAGCTAAACAGGAGGGACTGGAACATTTCCGGGTTGTCTTTAATAATGGCGAACAGGCAGGTCAGACCGTATTCCATATTCACATGCATGTTCTTGGCGGTCGGGGCATGAGTTGGCCGCCCGGCTGATAATTGGAATACCTGTTCCACAGAATCAGGAGAGATAACTGTCTGGTAACCATTTAAATATTATTAGATTAATATGTAAAAAAACATGAAAAAACTGCCCATAGGAATCCAGACATTCAGTGAAATCAGAGAAGAAAAT
>CAZEMY010000274.1:0-2746 GCA_964513405.1 uncultured Desulfobulbaceae bacterium | reverse complement strand
CTGTCACCTTATAGTATGTCTAAGCTGTTATTCTGTATATTTGAAAATATTCTCGTTCCCACGCAGAGCGTGGGAACGAGGGGAAATGTTGTCACCTGTCACCTGTCACCTGTCACCTGTCACCTGTCACCTGTATCTGACCGGCAATATCCCGGCCAAGAGCCAGTAGAGTTTTGCGGACTGCAATTACAACCGGACCTCTGCTGCCGCTACTGATCATTTTTATTTCAACACCAGGCAGCACTCCCACAGCAGCAAGGCGACTCATAAGAGCGGTGTTTTTGATCTCTTTAAAATACCTGCTCTCGCCCTGTATTATATCAAGGACAGAACCGGTTATTCGACTCTTCTTTGTTCGGCGTGAATAAAAGACAATAAGACAACCGATGATGATAAGCAGAAGAATCAGCCATCCATAATAGTTTAAAGACATAAGACAGTTTAATAGTAAAGGTTGTGTTTTTCAGTCTAAGGAGTTGTGACGAAATATCAGTTACCCACCCCCCTGATTAAAACCTGCCGGTCATGGTTATACCGATTGTCCGGGGATCTCCCGGCTGTGCATGGACAGGTCTGCCTAGAAATTTAAGTACAAACGCTTCATGTTCCGTATCAAATAAGTTTTTGCACCATAGGACGAGATCGAGATGTTTCGTTTCCAGCCCTACCCGTAAATTTACAAGTTCATAAGGTTTCTGCTCTAATTCATTAGCATAATCCCAGTAACTTTGCCCTACTCCCAGCAACTCCACTCTCCCAAAAAAATCCAACACATCTTTTTTGCCAAAAAGCTCAAAAGAACTTATCAGAGGATGGCGATACTGGGCGGCAATATTATAGGTATATTCAGGAACTAATGGTGTCCGCTTATCTTTATAGTCTATACCGGCATCTTTATATTCATCAAATTGAGCATTTACATAACCAAGACCAGCTTCCAGCTCAAGACCATTTATGGGGCGGATAATGGTTTCCACTTCAAATCCAAGGGAATGTGATTCCCCGGCATTACGGGTTATGGTTATATGTCTGCCCCCCATTTGTCCCATATGGGTAAGCTGCTGTTCTTTCAAATCTATATAAAACATTGCCGCATTCAGGATAAGACGGTTATCAAACCAGGATGATTTAGCACCAACTTCATAGTTCCAGCTAAATTCAGGAGCAAAAGAAACATCCGCAGGATCGATAAAATAATAGTTAAAACCACCGGCTCTGTACCCCTTGGTAATACTTGCGTAGCTCATAATTTGAGGTGTCCAGCGGTAAGATACACCAAATTTAGGCAGCCATTTCTGATAGTCTTCACTATCAATTAGCTTTCTTGCAGAACCTGGGACCACCATTCCCCCAAACTTAAGATGACTTGCATGATCCATATCCTTATCTTCGTGGTCATATCGCAATCCGGCAGTAAGGTCTAATTTGTTGAATAATGTATAAGTAGCCTGACCAAAAAAAGCGTAACCCTCACTTGTAAGGTCAGAAAATGCGTACCGACCACCTGGAGACTGGTGATTAAATGTTTGGGTGCCTACTTCCGAATTATTTTTAAAATAATAAGCACCGAAAAGCCATTTTAAATCAGTATCCCCTTCATGAGAACTAAAACGAAGTTCCTGAGTTAATTGATTATTGTCAGAATTGACAAATCCTGTAAACATTTTTAGAGGGGTAAAATCAGGATCGAATGAGACATCATTTTGCCACTCGCGCCAGGCAGTGATGGAAGTGAGTTTAAACAACGGTGCCTCGTAAACTGCCCGAAGAGATGAACCAAAAATATCTCTTTCATTTTCCCCTTCAAAATCATAATTAACATGAAATGGACGGCGTTTAACTTCATCCCAGGTGGTAAGGGGGAAAACCCCATCATTGATTTTCTCACCATCAAGATTCAAGGTGAAATCTAACCTGTCATTTGGCAGCCAACGCAACATGCCTCTACCACTAAAGCTTTCACGATAATCCATATCCCTGTTTAAAAAATCATTTTCTATATATCCGTCCCGCTCAGCAAACATCGCTGACAATCCCAGAAACAATTTATCTTTAACAACAGGTGCCCGCAGAGCCGCGTTAACCTCTGCTTTATTAAAATTTCCTGCTGTGGCCGTAAGCCTGGAGTGAAATTCATTGTCAGGTTTTCTGGTGATAATATTGATTACCCCGCCGAGACTGTTTCGCCCATACAGGGTTCCCTGGGGACCGCGTAATACTTCAATCCTTTCAATATCAAACAGATTAGTATCAAACACCCCTGAACTCAGATAATTCACATCATCCACATAAAACCCTATTGCCGGTTCATTTTTTGTGGCACCAATACCGCGGACAAAAACAAAGGAATAACTTCTGGAACCCCAGTTGAATATGGTTAGATTGGGTATCCGGGTGGAAATATCTGAAATAGTGCTGATACCTGCATCTTCAATTTGAAGACTCGACAGGGCAGTAATACTGACCGGAACATCCTGGATATCTTCCTCACGCTTTTCTGCTGTAACCGTTATGGTTTCAAGTCCGACATTATGCCGGTACTGTGTTTCCGCTCCGTCCTGCGGCATTACCTCTGTTTCCTTGGCCATGACATCAGACAGGGTAAACAAACAAAAAACAGCCATGCTAACAAGGGCTACTGGTAACTTGTTTCTATCTCTCCATTTTTTCACAAGGTTCCTCCTTGATAAGATTAATCTAAGATTAATTCGATGTTGGAATATCTTTCTATAAACTTCATTTCAAA
>CAZEMY010000273.1:0-2754 GCA_964513405.1 uncultured Desulfobulbaceae bacterium | reverse complement strand
CCAAACCAGTTAATAGCGATTTTGTCGCTGTCTATACCGCCACTGACAAGATAGTCACGAACAGCCCCGGCTCTACGATGAGAGAGTTCCTGATTATAAGCGGCAGTGCCTATGGAATCGGTATGACCGGCAAGGATAACCCGGGCATAAGGGTTTTCCTGCATGAAGATAACCAATCTGTTAAGTTCTACAATAAAATCTGTTTTAAGCTCTGCCTTGTCGAAATCAAAAAGAACATCACTAACAGCAATTGCCGTTACCGCTTCTTTAGGCTCATCTACCCTTACTTCTCTGATCCTGTAGAGAAGGTCATTCATCTTTTCAGGTTTATCCAACAAAGCTGTAAAAGGAATAACTACTGAACATTCGTTAATCCCTGATACAATATCTACAAGAGATTTACCACTTACAGTAGTGGCGGAACTTATAACAGCAAAACATACATCATGTTTTGCATCAAGCTCTCTGGCAATGGTTACAGGATCAGCAAACCTGTCCTGGTCTGTATACTGCCCGTCGGTAAAAAGAAACACAACCGTCCTGCCGCTCAAACCGGTAAGAATTCCATCAAGAGACTCCAATCCACCCTGGAGCAGAGTCGGTCCGACTGGTCTGACAGGAAGAGCAGTTATGCAATCGGCAAACTGTTCCTTGTTATAAGTCTGCATGGGAAGGTATGTTTTCAAATGTGTCAGCGGCACCAGTCCGGGAGTATGACTGAAAATCCCTGCCTGCCAGTCCAGGTCCGGAAGTGCCTGGTTCTTCTGCATTAAAATCTTCTGAGCAGCTTCAACTTCCATCATGCTGGTATCCATATAAGGAGCACCCATTGACGCTGATGAGTCATACATGACAATAAAGTTATCCGCTGTTTTCTCCAAAACAACCTTTTTGCCACCAATAATGATGGGGTCTTCACCCCCGGCAACTGCATTGACAGCCCCCAACCCAAAAACAAACAGCGACATGCCAACAATTGACCAGACATTTAAAAGTTTCCTTTTCATCTTTATCTCCTCTTTTTGATCATGATATTTCTCCCGTAGAAATATCTTTTTTTGCCAAACGGTATTTTAACACACTTCACATGATAATCACTCAGGCTTACTTGCAATTCTCAAACCACAACCAGACGCTTATTGCTATCACTAAAACAACTCAAGCATAATACCATTCTTAAAAAAAACAAAAAAAACGATAACTATTGCCAAATAAGCTTTATTCATCCTTCATCTTTTCTCCATATCACTCATAAATTTTTCCAACGGCTGCCCATTGGGAGTGACAGCCTCAGGATTAATTTCAAGGAGTTTTCTCCAGGTCTTAAAGGCTGAGTCCTGCTCACCCTTGTCAAACAGAAGAACAACACCCTTATTGAATCTGGACGGCTCATGCTCAGGGGCTATTTCCAAAACCCTGGCAAACATCTCCAGGGCCTTGTCCGGCTGCTCATTACGCCTATACGCAACCCCAAGATCAGTCATTACATCCGGATCATCCGGTGCAATTGTAAGAGACTTTGTATACGCCGATATAGCGTTTTCATATTGATTGGTATCAAAATAGGCGTGACCAAGACGAACCCAGGCTTTGGAATCTCCGGGGTTTTCCTCCACCATCTGCTTTGCGGCAACAAGATTATGCTGGCGATGCTCCTCTATCGGTGCTGCTGCCCCATGCGGCACCTCACAGCCAGCAGGCATCTTATAAACCGTAAGGACAACTCCGCTTAAAAACCCTATCAACAGGGAAAATGCCAATAGGCCATACATTGTCTCTTTTCTAACAACTCCATCGTTTTTTTTCCGCTCTTGTTTTTTCGTATTCATTTCATTAATTACTGGTTATTATTGCCTCCAGATAACGGAGGTGGTGGAGTCGGAGACGCTCCTGCCCGCCTGCCATAACCACCATCTGAGTATTAATCCCCGGCAGGAGGCGGCAGCATACTGTTGTGTTTTCCTTCGTACACGGAAAGGATAAAAAGAGTAACAAAGGGCTGGGTAAGCAGCAAGCCAAAGGCAACGGAACCGCCAATAGAACTAATAATCAGAGCAACCCCAACCACCGCAACATGTTCACTCATCGGCGGCTGCAAAACCATCCGGTAACTCTCCTTTACCGCATCAACGATACCCTTTTTCTGATCAGTCATCAAGGGCAACATGTAAAGACAGAAAAAACTAACACCTATAATCACCGCCAGCCCTGGAAGCACCAACAACAGCAAGCCGACAGTGGCTATAACCCCAACAATAACAGTAAAAGCCAGAAGCGGAAAAAAAAGATTCATTTCGGAAAAAAGATCTCTAACCTCAGGAACCCGCTCTTCTCTTATCAAAAGTAATAAGGACTGCATATAACCAGCGGTCATTACGGGCATCATTATACCAAAGGTAATAGCCGAAACAACAAGATAAACCAGGGTCACAATCAGTAGAGATACTATATTATCTGCAAATATTTTCCAGGTCTGTCCAAAATGTTTCTGAAAATCCATAATTCCCCCCAATCCCTGTTCATGTTCATTATCAAAAAAGATGCTCCGCCAGCCCCTGTACCGTTCTAACCGGTATAATCTCCATATTTGCGTCAGTCGTTGTTCCAAGCTGATGCAGGCATGATTCCGGCATTATAAAAGTCTTAAATCCCAGTCGCTCTGCCTCCCGCATCCTCATCTCCACCTGCCCGACTGCCCTAACTTCTCCGGCAAGACCGACCTCGCCGCAGACCACGGTGGTCGGCGGGACAATC
>CAZEMY010000272.1:0-2780 GCA_964513405.1 uncultured Desulfobulbaceae bacterium | reverse complement strand
TAAAAACAACAATAAAACAGTATATTACTGAGGAAGAAAAACGACGAGTTTATTGTGTAAATTTAAAATGAGAACGGCCGTCCAGAAAAAAAAACACAGACAAGGGAAAAACAAAACACACACCCCTGTTTTTTTTTTTCCCTGTTCACGGGACAAATTGAAATTATCCATGGGTTTCGGTCAGTAGAGACAAGGCATGCCTTGTCTCTACGGGGAACCGGGAAAAGGTACCACCGGGGCAGAAAGCTGAAATTTACCATCAGCAATCCAACCTTTCAGGATTTCTGCAATCTCCTGAGCCTTGACATAAGAAGACAACGGAGCCGTTGGAACTTTTTCCCCATTAACCTCAATAAAACCGCTTTTTAACTCGGCATAGCTGACTTCCCCATAGGTACGGGCAATACCATTTGTATAATCGTGTCCATAGTCCACGACCTGGGTAAATATCTCCTCGTCGGAAACCCCGGTGAACCTGGCCATTTCCTCGTTCAGCACCGGAATGGGGACACCAATACCAATGGCAAGGGAACAGCCATACCCCTGAATACTTATCCCCCGCAGCCAGTCGGCTGACATCTGTTTAATGTCACCCTGCACCATCATTGTTCCGGACGGTCGCAGAGGAACACCATTTTCTCCCCGGGGAGCATCCGGATTATGCTGGGTTCCATGCCAGGTCACAAAACCAATCCCGCCACCAAGGAAAATCCTGGTTCCCAGGCCAATTGTTCTATAAAGCGGATCATTGAGAAGCGGGCTTAACTGACCGGCACTACAATAATTGGCATTACGGCATTTTGGTTTCAGCATCCCCATATAAGTATAAACTATTTTATCGGTCATATTGACCGCACAGTTATAATTCTGATAACAGTTCCGTGGACTGCAGAGCAGAGCGTCGGGAAAATCATTCAGCCCCATCTCTTTCTTGCATTTCCGGTTGGCATAACAGTCTGTGCCATAAGCCTTGGCTTCGACAAACACCTTTTTACCAGCAACGAGATCTTCAATAATATGACCTCCGCCGTAACGAAACTCTCCGAGGTATACTTTATTTAAAGGGTCATCTTCCGCAGGCTCGGTAACTCCAAGGTAACAGTCAACCGCAGCAAGCCCCGCATAAGCCGGAACCTTGTTAATCCAGACCTTCTGGGTTTTAATACTTGGCACGCTCTGGCCGATATTAAAAAATGCTCCGGAAGAGCACATGGTGGAAAAAGTGCCAGTGGTCACCACATCGACCTTGCGGGCTGCTTCAACAGCTCCGTCTTTGGCAACTATATCAACCATTTCCTCAGCGGTCACCACCACCACTTCACCGGATTTTATCCGGCTGTTTATTTCTTCGTAAGTTTTATTTACTCTAAATTCACTCATAATTTTCCAGATACCAGTGTCAGTGTCAGAAGCCAGAAGCCAAAAAGCCAATTTCTTAAGTTCAAAACTTAGGACCAGTTTAGCAATACGATATTGCAAACAACTCTTTTTCCTTTGCAATATAAACAAATTCTTTTAACATGTATTGCTATATTTTTTCTACAATTAATTACAAATACCTTAATAACACCACCAATAACACCCGGAACAACTAAAAATGAATAAAAAATCCATGACAATCTCTGAAGTTCGCTCCCGAATTGATGAAATCGACAATACCATCCTAAAACTGCTGGGAGAACGCTTAGATTGTGCCGGAGTTATAGGTCGCCTCAAGACAGAGAGTGACCGACCCAAATGGGACCCCAAACGGGAGCTGGAGATTTACGAACGGTTATTAAATAGTAACAAAGACAACAAACAAAGATTCCCGGAGGAATCTCTTAAGTCCATCTTCCATGAGATAATCACCACCTGCCGCCTGTCCCAGAAGAAAATAGCGGTGGCATATCTTGGCCCGGAGGCCACCTTTACCCACCTTGCCGGGGTTAAATACTTTGGCCGCTCGGCTGAGCATATTCCCCTTGAAACCATTGATGATGTGTTCAATGAGGTTGATAAGGGAAGGCTTGAGTACGGGGTTGTCCCTGTGGAGAATTCCATTGAGGGCTCAGTCTTTTCCACCCTTGACTCTTTTATGAAATACAATGTTAAAATCTGTGGAGAGTTGCAGCTGCCCATTTCTCATAATCTGGTCTGCCAATCCGGCAACATCAAGGATATCCAAACCGTTGCCTCCCATCCCCAGCCCCTGGCTCAATGCCGGGAATGGCTGAGAAAACATCTGCCTGGCATCCCCACCCTTGAAGTATTTTCCACGGGAGCTGCCGCAAAAATGGCTGCCAACAACCCTAACATCGGTGCCATTGCCAGCTCACTGGCCATTAAGACCTATAATATTCAGGAGGTAGTAAAGGGTATTGAAGATTACCGGGGCAACACCACCAGATTCCTTATCATCGGCAAGCAATCTCCAGCCTCGTCCGGCAACGACAAGACTTCCATACTCCTCAGCCTGCGAACCAACCACCCGGGTGCACTGCAGGAAGTTCTCTCTGTAATCTCCACCCACAACATAGACCTGACCAAGATCGAATCAAGACCTATAAAGGGGGAAAAATGGAAATATCTTTTCTTCCTTGATATAGCCGGTCACATTGAAAATGATATTATCAGCGAATGTTGCGAACAACTCAAAGCAAACGCTTCTTCCTTTGAATGGATAGGCTCGTATCCCCGGGAAAACAACCATGAAATCTAACAATACAAAATATCCGTTCCCGCGCGGGAGTTACTCCGGTGAAAGTCAAGAGAATTTTAAGGCTTTTGTATGCCTTAAA
>CAZEMY010000271.1:0-2791 GCA_964513405.1 uncultured Desulfobulbaceae bacterium | reverse complement strand
AAAAAAGGAAAAAAATCAAACTGTTGGTGGATCCAACCGACATTTGCGGTTATAGCTTTTAATTCTTCGACAAAGCACAAAGTCACATCCTGAAGTTGTCACCAAGATACATTTTACGAGCCAACGAGCTTTCTACAATATCCTGGGCAGAACCACTGGTCAGCACCTTACCGCTGCTCAGGATATAGGCAAAATCACAAACCTGGAGTGTTTCCCGAACATTATGGTCAGATATTAACACTCCCAACCCTTTTTCTTTAAGGCTGCGGATAATCTCCTGCAGATCAGCAACCGAGAGGGGATCAACCCCGGCAAAAGGCTCATCAAGAAGAATAAATCTGGGGCGGGTCGCCAATGCCCGCATGATCTCAACCCTGCGTCTCTCACCTCCGGAAAGAGCATGTCCTTTATTATCGGCAAGATAGGTGATTTTAAGCTCAGCCATCAACTCTTCAATCCGGTTTTTGATTTCATTTCTGCTCAGCCCAAGCGGCTCCAAGACAATGCGAATATTCTCAACCACTGTCAGCTTTTTGAAAACCGATGGCTCCTGGGCAAGATAGGTAATTCCAAGTCTTGCCCGTTTATGAATGGGCAGATCAGTTATGTCCACGGAGTCTAAAAAAACAGCACCGCGATTAGGCCGGATAAACCCGACAATTGAATAAAATGTGGTTGTCTTGCCGGCACCGTTTGGGCCGAGAAGTCCGACAACTGAGCCGGCAGCAACTTTTAAACTTACCTCGTCAACTACCCGTCTCTTACGATACTCCTTAACGATATTTCTGGTTTCAAGAATAGAATCAGCCACCATTATTTTTTATCCGATTCAGGGTGAATGATTGCCTTCACCCTGCCCCCGGCATTTTCTCCCTGCTCAACGATGGTTCTCTCCTCATCAAGGTAATGAATAATTTTTTCCCCTGAGACCATGTTCCTGCCATGCCATGCCTTAGCGTTACCGGAAAGGACAACTTTCCGTTTTTTGGCGTAATAAACCATATGATCACCGGTACCGAGCCAGTCATCCCGTGATATTTCCACATTATCCCGGCAAATGAGTTTTTCCATCTCGCTGGCCATTCCTTTGCTATTATCTTCCTGACTATAATAGACGGTCATCTCTTGCGAGCGAATAATAATATTTCCCTGCCTGGCCTCCACACCACCAATAAAGACTACGGAATTATCCTGCTCCCTGGAAATCATCCTATCCGCCTCTATCAGAACAGGAGACGGTTCATCAGCTATTGACACCGATACGGGCAGCAGCAGGCAAAAGCCAATGATAAATAATTTAACCAATCTGATTGATTTCATTTCTGAAAAAACCTGTAAGAATATAATAAAAAAGAAGTTGCACGCCATTCCGGTTTGATTTTTGCAGCATGGTTAAATTCTACATGTTTATCTTAAAAAAGTAAAGAACTTCCCCATTGTTTTTCCCGGCTTTTTACCCGACAGACGGCTTATTATATGGTGTCGTTAGATATACCTTAGTGTATTTTCTCTTGAAAAGTGATAATAATATCCCGACAGAATAAATAGTAATTAAATTTTCAGGAGTATAGTATGAAGCAAAATATAGCCAAGGCCGAAGTGCTGGTCGAATCCCTCCCCTATTTGCGTAAATTTCATGGTAAAACCGTGGTCATAAAGTATGGCGGTCACGCCATGGTTGATGAGACTTTAAAACGCAAGTTCGCCCTCGATATAATTTTACTCAAATATATAGGTATAAACCCGATTATTGTCCATGGCGGTGGACCGCAGATAAATCTTTTTCTGGAAAAGATGCAGATCACCCCAAACTATATCCAGGGGATGCGGGTCACAGACTTTGATACCATGGAAGTTGTGGAAATGGTGCTGGTGGGCAAGGTCAATAAGGAAATAGTCGGCCTTATTAATCATTGCGGCGGCAAAGCCGTTGGATTGTCCGGTCGGGACGGCGATTTGCTTCAGGCCCGGAAGATGAAAATTCACTCCCTGGCTGACAATGCCAGCCGCCCTCCTGAGCTGATTGACCTAGGCAGGGTGGGAGAAGTAACCAGAGTTAACCCGGAAATTCTTGTTACCTTGGATGACAAGGATTTTATTCCGGTAATCGCTCCGGTTGGGGTTGGTGAAGATGGTCAGGCCTTTAACATTAATGCTGACCTGGTTGCCGGTGCTATTGCCGCAGAGCTTGATGCGGTTAAACTTGTACTTCTCACAGATGTGGAGGGGGTGAAAGATGGCAAAGGTGAGTTGCTCTCCACCATCCACAGTAATGAAATAGAGGAGATGATAAGCCGGGGCGTGATTGGCGGGGGAATGATTCCCAAGGTTCGTTGCTGCCAGACGGCCTTAAATGACGGGGTTGGTAAAACCCATATCATCGACGGCAGACAGGAACACGCTGTTCTGCTGGAAATTTTTACTCCGGAAGGAATAGGAACAGAGATAATATCATGAGCAATAATGACTGGATTAAAAGAGGCGAAAAAGTGTTTATCGGGACATACAACCGCTTTCCGGCGGCCATGGTCAGGGGCGAAGGCTGCCGCCTTACGGATGATGACGGCCGTGAATATTTGGATTTTATGGCCGGAATTGCGGTATGCTCTCTTGGTCACTGCCATCCGGCTGTAAGCGAAGCTGTCTGCCACCAGGCTGCAGAACTTATGCATGTCTCCAATCTTTTCCATACCCGACCCCAGATAGAATTGGCGGAGATGCTGGTCGCCAACAGTTTTGCCGACAAGGTCTTTATGGGAAACTCCGGAGCTGAAGCCAATGAGGCAGCTAT
>CAZEMY010000270.1:0-2823 GCA_964513405.1 uncultured Desulfobulbaceae bacterium | reverse complement strand
ACGCTTATACCTTGCCATTATATATTTTTTGTTTTGATTGTAGTCTTTTCTGTTTGCCATCTTTTTTAGTTGTACCCGCTAATCCGACCTACGCACCTGGAGGGGATAATCGGGCAAAAGGGCTGATATTCGAATATTTACATATTGATTGTATACTATGAGAGGTTTAACATGGACAAAACATTTAATGTTATCATAGAAAAAGATAGCGACGGCTTCTATGTGTCATCCGTACCCGCTTTGAAAGGATGTTATACTCAAGCAAAATCATTAGACGAACTTATGGAACGAACAAAGGAAGTTATTGAGCTTTGTCTGGAAAGTGAAAATTCAATGTTTGAAGCAAATGAATTTGTAGGTGTTCAAAGATTGGTGCTTTCAGTATGAGCAATTTTCCGGCTCTATCCGGGAAAAAGTTGATTAAGTTTTTAAAAGGATTTGGCTTTGAGGTTATCCGAGTGAAGGGGAGTCATAATTTTTTGCAACATTCAGACGGCAGATGCACAACAGTCCCTGTCCATGCTAACGAAACTATTGGAATAGGTATCCTGGCAAAAATATTGAGAGATTGTGAAATAGATAAGAGAGATTTACTCAATAAAATTTAAAAATGAGAGCAAACAGTCCCACTGGCTTGCTTTGCCAACTGATCACCTGCCCGACCCGGACAACAGGCAGGGCATTTTAAAATATTTTTAATACGGGCGTGTCAGCCGACTTGTACTTCAATCTTGCGTGGCTTGGCTGGTTCTGCCTTGGGCAGTTCAACCCTTAGCAGCCCCTCAGCCATTGAAGCCCGGATATTCTCCCGGTCAATGGTCTCTGCAACTGTGAATTTGCGCAGGTAAGAGCCATTTTCGTACTCCTCAAGAAGTACTTTCCCTCCCGGATTTTCCTGATCCCGGTGACCGCGGATGGTCAGGGTATTTTCTTCGAGAGAGACCTCAACCCCACTGTTATCCACCCCTGGCATTTCTGCTATTACCGTTACCTCGCTGTCGGTTTCAAAAATATCAACAGCTGGGGTAAAAAATTTAATCGGTTTTGTCATTTCGCTGTCCTGCTGAGCAAGCTGTTTGCCATGGACTTTCAATTCCTGTTCATTCATGGTATCCCTCCTGTCTGTTTATTTTTATCGTTGTCAGCTAACTTTTTCGCCCGGTGTTTGCTCGGTTCCCGTAATGACATTGATTTTTTTTGGCTTTACTTCATCGGCCCGGAAGAGGGTAATACTCAAAATACCGTTTTGCAATTTTGCCTGTATGTTGTCCATATTAACCTTGGTTGGCAGAGTTATTGCTCTGCTGAAACTTCCGGTTTCAATTTCCTGGCGATGATAGGACGGTTGTCCTTTGTCATTTTTTGTGACTGTGACCCTGTGATTCCGTTTTCCATGCAGGCTCAGGGTGTCTCCTTCTATGGAAATGTCAAGATCCTCAGCTTTTACACCGGGAAGCTCTGCGTTAATAATCAGAGAGTCCGCAGTTTCCATAATGTTTAATGGTGGATATACTGTGGCGTTTAACCGTGCCTTTCCTTCTGTAACCAGTGTTTTGGAAAGCTCATCAAGACCGTGCCGGATTCTTTCAAACTCTGCCCATGGGTTCATGAAGCGGGGTTGTTCTGAAAATCTTATTATTGCCATGTCCTGTCCTCCTGTTGAATGATGGTGGCTTAAGAGCAGCATGTAAAATCGGCTCCAACTTCTGTGTTTTATTTCTGTTTAACCCAGATTTGTTCGTTATAAAAAATAAGTCTGCTGGAAAAGTTGTCAAGATATGTTTTTTATCTGTTAATGCTGGTGCAAATGGAATATATTAATATCTTTTAGTTTTAATAAAAAATATTCTTGCTGAAGAGAGGATTGTGGAAAAAACTGTTAGTGAACATAAATTGCCAGGTCTTGAGCTGCTCCATCGCGGAAAAGTGCGGGACATGTATGGGATTCCAGGTCATGATGACAAGCTCCTCATGGTCGCCACAGATAGAATATCCGCCTACGATGTTGTTTTGGATGACCCCATTCCCGGCAAGGGGGTAATCTTGACCCGGATTTCCCTGTTCTGGTTTAAATTGCTTGAAGATATCGTAAAAAATCACCTTATTACCGCTGTTGTTGATGAATATCCGGTCGTATGTCATAAGTATAGGAAACAGTTGGAAGGTCGCTCCATGCTGGTCAGAAAAACAAAGGTTGTTCCGGTTGAGTGTATTGTTCGCGGTTATCTTGCCGGCTCCTTCTGGAAGGCATACCAGAAAAACCGGGCGGTTTGTGGGTTTGATCTTGGCGAAGGTCTGCGAGAATCAGATAAGCTTTCAGAGCCGCTTTTTACCCCTTCCACCAAGGCAGAACAGGGGTTGCATGATGAAAATATATCCTATGCCAGGATGGAAGAAATTGTTGGCAGGGAGCTGGCTGCGAAGATGGCAGAGATAAGTCTTAAACTGTATCTTAGAGCTGGTCAATATGCCCTTGGAAAAGGAATAATAATTGCCGATACCAAGTTTGAGTTTGGGCTTGTGGACAATGAGCTTATTTTGATTGATGAGGTGCTGACTCCTGACTCTTCCCGTTTCTGGCCCTGTGACGAATATGTTCCCGGTAGGGGGCAGTCAAGCTTTGATAAACAGTTCCTTCGGGATTATTTAAGTTCCCTGGACTGGAATAAACAGCCGCCGCCACCAATCATCCCCGAAGATATTCTTAAAAAGACCGGGCAACGATATGTGGAGGCAAGCAACAGGCTGCTTGCAGATTAATTGTAACCGTTCGACTATCACCCCATTTTCGTCCGATTCGCCTCACCCGCATATGAATAGATA
>CAZEMY010000269.1:0-2831 GCA_964513405.1 uncultured Desulfobulbaceae bacterium | reverse complement strand
AACTTCTCCGGCAAGACCGACCTCGCCGCAGACCACGGTGGTCGGCGGGACAATCTTTTCAAAAAAACTCGATAGTAACGCCACCACCATGCCAAGATCAAGTGCCGGTTCTTCAATCCTAATCCCCCCGGCAATATTAAGAAAGATATCCTGATCAAGCATGCTTACCCCAAGTTTTTTCTCAAGCACTGCCGTAAGCAGCGACAAGCGTCGGGGATCAGCACCAATGGCTGTCCGCCTGGCATTACCAAGGTTTGAAGGACAGACCAGAGCCTGAACCTCAACCAGAATCGGCCGGGTTCCCTCCACAGACGGCATAACCACGGAACCTGGAACATTGACCGGCCGCTCGGCAAGAAAAAGGGCAGATGGGTTATCGACCTCAACCAGACCACACTCTTTCATTTCAAAGACACCTATCTCGTTGGTAGCACCAAAACGATTTTTAACCGTCCGCAAGACCCGAAACACCTGACCCCGATCCCCTTCAAAATAAAGAACGGTGTCCACCATATGTTCAAGCACTCTGGGGCCGGCAATAGAGCCGTCCTTGGTAACATGACCGACAAGCAGCACCGGTAGATCCGTTGATTTTGCAAGGGAGAGCAGGCGGGCCGCAGATTCCCGTACCTGGGAAACAGAGCCGGGTGCAGAGGTGATATCTTCACTAAACATGGTCTGGATAGAGTCAACCGCAAGCAGGGCGGGAGACATATCTTTTGCCATGGCAATAATGGACTCAACACAGTTTTCCGTGGCAAGAAAAACCCCTTCCATGTCAACCTCCAATCTCTCGCCCCGCATCCTTACCTGCCGCCCGGACTCTTCGCCGGTTACATAGAGGACTTTACAGCCATCATGGGCAATTGCTGATAAAAGCTGAAGAATAAGGGTGGATTTTCCGATCCCCGGATCACCGCCAATCAGAACCATTGAGCCGGCGACAATACCACCCCCGAGAACCCGGTCAAGCTCATTTATTCCGGTGACCAGCCTATTCCGTTTCCCGGTGGGCAAGTCTGAAAGAGGCTGGGGAGGCGCATGTTTTCGCCCGCTGGATATAGGTTTATGCCTCTGCTCTGCCAACGAATCCCATTCCCCGCAGTCAGGGCAGCAACCAAGCCATTTACGGCTTTCATAACCACACCTGCCACAGATAAATAGCTCCTGTGGTGACTTTTTACTCATAACAAAATTATTTCAGATTAAATATAGTCTCAAGAACTCCGCACCACCCACCGGGCCAATCAGCCGCTCCTGCCAATATCCAGCAAACCAGCAACCCCCTTGCGGATATCGGCGAGCAACTGTCCATACGGTTGTGGCTCACCATTGCCTACAGCAACTTCTATCTTTGCGGCTGCCTCCGCCGGAGATGTCAAGCCAAGGTTCAGGAAGCTGCCCTTAAGAGCATGGGCAGCACTGGCAAGCGTTTTCAGATCACCTTTATCCAAACAGGCCTGTGCTTTGTCAATGTTACTGTTTATACTCATACCAGAACTTGTCAGCAACTGCTCAATCTGAGCATCTTCAAGACCATAAACAGCGGCAAGGTGTTTTTTTACCATGGACACCGTATCATTACCACTATCAACTGTGATCTTTCCGTTTTCCGCTTTCCCCTTTTCCTTCTTATATATTATATTTTTTTCAACCTTACTTTCTCCGCCTGCAAACCTCAATATGGCAGCCTGTAGCTGATAAGGCTGAAAAGGCTTGGTCAGATAATCGTCCATGCCAGCCTTAAGGCATCGTTGCCGATCACTCTCCATGGCATGAGCTGTCATGGCCAGCACGGGAACATGCTGACCGGCAAGCCTGTTTTTCAATCTGAGAGATAATTGTGGCGGCAGGCTGACCGGTAACTCCTCCTCCGCCTCCACTGCCCTGATCGCCTGAGTTGCAGTCAAGCCATCCATCTCCGGCATCTGGACATCCATAAGAACCACATCAAACCGTTCCTCTGCCAGCATAGTTAGGGCCACTATACCATTTTTTGCCGCATAAACAGTGTGGCCAAATCTTTCAAGAACGATCGTTGCCAGTTCACAGTTTACCTCATTGTCTTCGACAAGGAGAACTTTCAGGTTTTTTTCTGAACCAGCTTGCCCTGCTGCGCCCCCCTTTTCTCCCTCTACTCCAACACTTGCAGATACGGCCTCCAATGAGCAGGTTTCCAACTCAACCGTAAAAGAAAAAATACTACCAATCCCTTCCCTGCTTGTAACAGATATGTCACCGCCCATAAGCTGAACAAGTTTTCTGCTTATGGCAAGCCCAAGACCTGTGCCTCCAAAACGCCGGGACACAGAACTGTCTGCCTGTTGGAATTCATGGAAGATGCTTTCAACTCTATCGGGAGCAATACCAATCCCGCTATCCTCCACTGAAAAAGACAAAATAACTTTTCTCAAATCGGGCTGTTGCTCCTGCAAGGCAATTCTGACTTTAACCTCACCCTGATCTGTAAATTTTATCCCATTGCCGACAAGATTAACAAGAACCTGAACAAGTCGGCCCATATCCCCGTCAAAGGCATCCGGGACATCATCATCACAAGTAATGGTAAAGACAATCCCTTTATTTTCTGCAAGATGTGTCATCATTGAATAAACAGTATCAACAACCTGTTCTGTCACAAAAGGGTGTTTATTCAATAATAACTGACCCGCCTCAATTTTTGAAAAGTCAAGGATGGCATTGATAATATTAAGAAGCATTGTCGAGGCTGTTGCAATTCTTTCCGTATACCTTCTCTGTTCACTGTCAAGTTTTGTCTCACTGACCAGCCTGGTCATCCCGATTATAGCGTTCATGGGGGTTCTTATTTC
>CAZEMY010000268.1:0-2843 GCA_964513405.1 uncultured Desulfobulbaceae bacterium | reverse complement strand
TCAACCTGCCGCACAGGTTCAAGGGAACCCATATGAGCAGGTTTGTTGAAATCCTTAACCGATTTCACAACGGCCTTGATCTCCGTTCTTTTCCTTTAATCCTCCAGGAGATGAAGGAAAAGCTTGAAGCAGAAGCCGCCCATCTTGAGATTGAGTTTCCTTATTTTCTTCAGGAAAACAATAAGTGTAATAAAACGGGTAACGAACATTACCAGTGTCGTATCCACGGATCTCTTGAAAAAGAAGATGACCTTGTTCTGGAAATTACTATTCCCATAACCATTTCCAGTGAGAATAGCCCCATAGATGGATTTCTCCACTCACCCAGTCACTGGGGACAGGCACGGGTCGCCGTCCGCTTTCATCATTTCATATGGATAGAAGATCTTATAAGCATGGTGGAAAAAACGCTACCGTCCGCTCCTGGCTCACCGCAATCATTGGAAAATGTATGTAAACAGATCGGTGAGGCTTTATCAGACAAACCATCCATAAGCTGGTTTCAAGTGGTGGTGGAAAATCTTGGCCGCGGCTATTCAACTTTTGCCTCGATATCAGAGGACAGGCGATAATACAAAGTCATTATCAGTACAGGTATAAGGTTTACAACAATTCTATTTTATCTTCATATCAACTGCAACAGGCAACAATGAACGAACTTCTTTTTGAAATAGGTACCGAAGAAATTCCCGCCGGATATATCCAGAGAGCATATGCATTCATGGCCAAACGAATGGAGAAGCAACTCGCTGAACTTGGCTTACGGCATGGGTTAATTAGTACGACCGGTACTCCGAGACGACTTATCCTATCAATAATGGACATCCAGGATAAGCAGGAAGACTTCCACAAAGAGCATATTGGCCCTGCCAGAAAAGTGGCTTTTGATAAGGATGGAAACCCCACAAAAGCTGCCCTGGGATTTGCCCGCTCCCGGAAAATAACAGTTGAAGAGTTAGAGACGGTTAAAACCGATAAGGGTGAGTACCTGCTGGCAATAGAAGAGGTAAAAGGAGAAAAAACCAGTCGCTTGCTTCCCGATATATTAAGCAGACTGATTGCTGATATTCCTTTTCCAAAATCAATGTGCTGGTCTAACTACAGTCTGTCCTTTGCCAGGCCAATTCAGTGGTTGCTATCCGTATACAATGAAGAGGTTATCTACCTGAAAGTTGCCGGCATAGAGAGCAGCAACAAAACCTGTGGCCACCGCTTTATGGCACCGGATTTTTTCCCGGTCACTGACTTTAAAAACTATTGCGAAGAGCTGGAAAAAAGGTTTGTTATCACTGACTTTAAAAAGAGACGGGAAATGGTGATGCATACTGTCGGTGAGGCTGTGGCAGGTAACGAAAAAAACTTGATATGCAAACCCCTTATTGATGATAAACTTCTTGACACTGTTACCAATCTTATTGAAATTCCCTGGGGAGTGTGCGGCGGCTTTGATGAAAAATTTCTCCAGCTGCCAAGGGAAGCCCTGATAACTTCCATGCGTGAACATCAAAAATATTTCCCGGTGGTTAATGAAAAAGAAGAGTTATTACCCCTCTTTGTGGCAGTGAACAATACCCGCATCAATAACAAAAAGACAGCGGTCAGCGGTCATGAACGAGTACTTAGGGCCCGCCTTGAAGACGGTCTGTTCTTTTTCAATGAAGACAAGAAACAAAAACTTTCCGACCGGTTAGATAACCTCTCCGGCATAATATTCCAGCAAAAACTGGGAACCATGGCGGAAAAAAGCAAGCGAATAATCAGACTTGCAGGTTGGCTCGCAGAGATACTGGACCCGGAAATAAAAACAGCCGTAATAAGAGCTGCCCAGCTTGCCAAGGCGGACTTGCTCACAGAAATGGTTGGAGAGTTCCCATCATTACAGGGAATTATTGGTCGTGAATACGCCTTGTTAGACGGCGAGAAAGAAGAAGTGGCTGTTGCCATTGCTGAACATTACATGCCGATACGGGCAGGTTCCAGCCTGCCAAAAACTTCAATGGGGGCAATTGTAGGGATTGCGGATAGGATAGACACCCTGGCGGGTTGTTTTGTAATTGGCGAAAAACCAACCGGTAACAAAGACTCTTTTGGTCTACGGAGACAGGCAATCGGTTTGATCAGTATTATTCGGGGACATAAGTTTTCCATTCCCCTGGCGGATCTAATCGGGCAGGCTGTAAATAATTATCAGGAAACCGTACCGATAAATGCCAAGGTTGGCAATGAACTGCTTGATTTTATCCGTCTGCGTTTTGCAAACGAACTTATCAGTTCCGGGCAGGCTCAGGATGTTGTGGAAGCTGCAACAGCAACAGGATTTAACGATATCGTTGACTCTGTTCTGCGGATGGAAGCATTAGAGAACATCCGCTGCCGGGACTCATTTGTTGTTCTTGCCGGTTCTTTCAAGCGAATAAGAAACATCACCAAAGACAACCGAACCACAGAAGTTCAGAGCAGATTTTTTTCCGAAACAGCGGAAGAAGAACTGTACAGGGTCGTAAGCCATGTTCGTGACACCGCCCTGCCCCTGATAGATAAACAACTCTATGATCAGGCCCTTGAAGTACTTCTTGAAATGAAAAAACCAGTGGATACCTTTTTTGACGAGGTCATGGTCATGGATAAAGATGAAACCATTCGCCAAAACCGCTTGAACCTGCTTTCTGTGCTGAGAGAACTGGTTCTCAAAATAGGGGATATTTCAAAAATGGATAAAGATACCAGAAGTCAGATAAACCAGGTAGATGGCGTAGACTTCGAGCGGATACTCCTAATGCGAAGCACATATCAGAAGACAGAAATCAGAGGACAGAGGACAGAATGGTCAGCAGCCAAAGGCT
>CAZEMY010000267.1:0-2870 GCA_964513405.1 uncultured Desulfobulbaceae bacterium | reverse complement strand
GAAAAAAAGATTAATTATTTAACTACTTCCACCATACAAGCGTGGGAACGAGGGGGAAAACGACGACCTTTTATCCGGCACTCAGTTTTGTTTCTCAAGTACTGAGGTCGTATCACAGGTCTGAGTGCCGGATGCGGGTGAGGCGAATCGGACGAAAATGGGGTGATAGTCGAATATTTACTTTAAAAGCTTGGTGAAAATGATGGTAAACAGAGAAGATTTGCTTTCGAAGATTACGGTGAACCCTCGAATAATGGTCGGCAAACCGACTATCCGAGGGATTAGGATTACCGTAGAGCATATTCTTAGAGCATTGTCTAAGGGAGTTTCGGAGCAGGAACTGCTTGAAGAGTATCCGGAGCTTGAGAGAGAGGATTTTCAGGCATATTATGGAGAATTACTCGTCTCAGATGAAAAACTGCTTTTGCGTGTTTCAGAGTGACAGGTTCCGTATCAAAAAAATAAAATAATTGTCCTGTTGTCGAACATTTACGCATTAACAAAAAAACACCATGAAACTGCAAATAGATACCAAGTTAAAATATTGCCTGGAATGCAGGGAAGAGTATCGAGCTGAAATTGAACAATGTGCTGATTGCGGGGCATCGCTTATTACCGGCTTGGAAATGAAAAAAATTAAGGCTGAAAAGGATCGTGTTCTTGCCGGTCGTTCCATGGGAATTCATCCGGAAGATGACCTTGTGACTGTTCGTAGTGGACAGATTGTTCAGATGAAAGGTTTGCAGAACCTGTTGGCAAAGGCATCGTTACCATCTGTTTTGAGTAATGATGCCTCTAATTGTGGTAAAGGGTGTTTTGGAGCTGCCGTCCTGCTCAAAGTTCGCAGGGAGGATGTTGAAGAGGTTACAGTTATCCTTGACGCTGAACACGCCCGTACAACTTCCCTCTCTGAATATGATACAAGTAATGGCGGGGTAGTGTTCAATGCCATGGCAGAGCAGGCCACATGCCCGGCATGTGGCTGTTCGTTTCCAACCGATAGTGGAAGTTGTCCCGATTGTGGTCTCTGTTTTTCCTGATGATCTGATGCAGGGGCAAGCTTGCCTTGCCTCTATTGGGACATTTTTTCTTTGATTTTATCTGTTATCATTATAAGTTCAGGAAGTTTAAGCAGGTGGAGCGTTACACCGTATAAACTTACCCCGACAACCACCAGCAACATAACTCCAAACAGCTGTCCGTAAACAGCCCCCTCAAGAAATGGCCTGAGCATGGTCATCAGGTAGAAAATACCCCCAGACATAATTATTGTTGCACAACCAATTTTAATTAGACCTGTACCAATCTGTCTAATTGAGTAGCCGTTTATTTTTTTATAGAGTACTGCTGCGAGAAAGATAAAGTTCAATCCCATAACGAAAGAGGTGGAGAGGGCAATGGCAAGGTGTTGAAACTGGTCAATGGTGTGGGTTATAATAACGATATTGGCTCCAACCGCAATAAAACTGCCTATTACCGGATACCTGGTGCAGTCCATGGCATAAAAAATCGGTACCATTACCTTTACTGAAGAGTATGCAAACAGACCGACAGCGTAACAGGCAAGTGCTGCTGCGGTCTGGGTTGTGTCAAAGGCGGTGAAAGCTCCTCTCTCAAAAATAAGCCTGATTACAGGTTCGGCAAGGATAATGAGAGCGGCACTGGCGGGAATTGTGAGAGCAAAAACCATCAAAAGTGATGAGGTAAAGGTTTTTCGAAGTCCGCCAATATCTTTTTTGGCGGCGTAGCGGGCAATTATCGGCAGGGCTGCGATGGAAATTGCCACCCCGAACATACCTATGGGAAGCTGAACCATGCGAAAGGCGTAGTTGAGCCATGATACTGAGCCCTCGACACATCCAGAGGCAAAGTTGGTGTTGACAAAGATATTAATCTGGGTTGCTGAGAGACCGATGGTTGCCGGCAGCATAAGGAGGAGGATTTTTTTTAAGCCCGGATGGGAGAAGTTAAAGCTGGGAGTAAATACAAATCCTGTTTTTAAAAGAGATGGAATCTGGACGAGAAGTTGTAATGCTCCTCCTATTAATGTTCCCCAAGCCATACCGGCAATGGCTGGCCATCCGTACCCTGGAAAGATTAGAGCCAGACTGACCCCGCCAATTATCGAGCCAAGATTGAAAAAAGCCGAAGAGAGAGCCGGCACAAAAAACTTACCCTTGGTATTGAGCATCCCCATAACCACCGCCGAGAGGGAAACAAAGATAAGAAAGGGAAACATTATCATGGTCAGCAGGGTGGTCAGTTCAGCTTTACCTTGTATGTCTGCAAAGTCAGGGGCAAGCAGAGCCACGATTGAGCCGGAAAAGTAAATACCGACAATAGTTAATATGGCGAGGAAACAGGCAAAAAAAGTAAGGACTGTGGAGGCAAATTTCCAGGTTTCTTCAGCACCAAATCTGGAATCATATTTGGCAAATACGGTGACAAAAGCAGCGGCAAGGGCACCTTCACCAAGGAGATCCCGGAGTAGATTTGGAATGCGAAAGGCCACCACAAAAGCGTCGTATGCTTTGCCCGCTCCAAACATCCCGGCAAAAATCTGCTCGCGTACCAGGCCAAGAACCCGGCTGCACATTATGGCAATACCGACTGCTCCGGCTGAGCGGACAATTTTGTCGGACGAGTCGTCCTGTTTCGTTTTTTTGTTGACCGGTTGAATTTGTTCTTTCATCGGAGGCAGTTATTGCTTGACTTGACAAGGGTGATACGAATATAGATAATGAAAAATTTTCTAATGGGTGGAATGGTTACCACTTATGTTGTATTTTTTAAACCTGAATTGTTTAATATATATTTTTTGGGTTCATAAAAAAAAGGACAAAAAAGGATAATTTACATTCCTTAGGAGC
>CAZEMY010000266.1:0-2945 GCA_964513405.1 uncultured Desulfobulbaceae bacterium | reverse complement strand
TATAGTATCAACCAGTTAACAACGTGTTAATCGTATCACTTTTCTGTATTGCACCCGTAACCATGAAACCATTCGGGTTGTCTCGTGCTTTAAGTCAACCCGAATGGTTGTTTGTTATCTCTCAGGTAGTTATGTTTTATTTATGGGCTATAGCAAGAACTTCCTCTGCCCTGCCAACACTTTTCGTTAAATAGCTGACTACAATTAAAGATGTCAAGGCTGCGATAACACCATAAAGGGCAGGGTTTACCAGTACCGGTAAACCAAAGACAGATGTCTCTTTTAAAAATCTGGCAAATGTAAATACCAGGGAAACCGTAAGCCCTACTGACATGGCAGTAATAACCCCTGCTTTTGTCAACCTCTTCCACCAGACGGTTGCAACCAGAACAGGTGCAAAAGTACTCGATGCAATCCCGAAACACATGCCGACAAGTACTGCCACATTCTGATCCTTTAGCCATATAGATGCCACAATAGCTACAACTGTAAGGACGGCAGCCCCGCACTTGGCAAAGAACAATCTTTCCTTTTCGCTGCTTTCCGGTCTGAAAATTCCCGCATAAACATCATGGGCAAGGCTGGTTGTCATTGAAATTAACAAACCAACGGAAGTACTGATCATGGCAGCCATTGCCCCGGCGGCAATAATCCCCATAAAAACCTGACCACCTAACAATTCACCAAGCATTGGCACGGTCATATTTGTTGCTTTGCCCCTCTCACCAGCCAAAAGGAGGTTTATCAGATCAGGATAGAGCAGGGACATGGCGGCAAGACCCACAAAAAGAACCATTGCGTAAAAGATTGCCAATCCGATTATTGTTGCGGCAGCACTTTTCTGGGCTGTCTTTGAATCTTTAACCGTGTACAATCTTATCAGGATATGTGGTAATCCCAGAACACCGAAGAGTAATCCCAATACAAGGCTCAGCTGATTTAGTATCCCCGGCACAGCAACACCTGGAGTCATGGCTGTTGCCGCCTCGGCCATTTCTGCCCTGACCGCCTCAATAAGAGCCTGTGAGCCAATGTCACTTTGTGCTGAGATTATATCTTTTGCTACCTCTTGTGCCACCACCGGTGAGACTGTATTAGCACTTGCACTAAGGATGTTTAAGGGGTTGTTGCCAAAATATATCATGGATGACAAAATAAGTAACATTGCCATGGCCAGCATCAGAACGATTCCCTGTAATGCCTGGTTATAGGTCGTTCCTCTCATGCCGCCAATAACAACAAGGGTTCCCATAAGAATTCCCACTACAACCACCGTGGTCATATAGTTCCATCCCAGTAGTAACTCAAACAGATGGCCGGCACCGACTATCTGGGGAACGAGATAGAGGGTCCCTATAATGATTGTAATGGCCATTGCCAGCATTTTAACTGTTGGCCCTGAAAAACGGGTAGCGAGAACATCTCCCACCGTGAATTTACCTGTATTCTTCAGCGGTCCCGCCAGAACTATCAACACCACTATCCATGCTCCGAAAAAGCCCAGGGCTATCCACCAGCGGTCAATACCGGCAAGGGCAATAGCTCCTGCTATCCCGAGGAAACTTGCAGCACTGCAATAATCACCAAACATTGCCAGACCGTTAAGTCTCCATGGAATCTGCCCGCCGGCAACATAAAATTCTGTAGTGGTTCGTGTCCATCTTCTGCTATACCAGGAGATAAAAAATGTTACCAGAATACTGAAGACTACAATTGAAAAAGCAATGGGATTTTCCATAATTGGAACACTCCTCTTTATATTTTGTTTTTTTTGTCTTTGTCTGTTTGCCTGTCTGCTTGATATCGCAGTCCTTTAGACATCGCTCTATGATTGTCTCAGGTATGACTTTGTGACACCCAGACCTACAGCGAAAACAAGCATCCCAAGTATGACTGCAACCGGTACACCTATAATATGAAAAGAGGCGACAGCTTTTAACTCGGATGTCGTCAGCAGAGCAGCAATAAAATATGTGACGATAAAAATAGTACATAGCCTGAAGGAAAGAGACAAGTTTCTGTCATACCTTTCCTGATTAAATATCGGGGCTATGGTTTCTTCTTTTGTTAATATTTCATCAAGTTTTTCCGTGGCCAGCAGAGTCAGGTCTGATATATCAACGATACCATGCCTAACCACAATAACCGGTACAGTTGATTTTTGGACGATGCTGGTTGCCACGCTGCCGAAATGTATTCTTTCCATGCCTTTACGGTCAGAGTCACCCACTACAATAAAATCAACCTGCTCCTCATCGGCAATTTTGAGGATTGACCTGGCAACCATTCCTTCTGTTTTAATAACCTTGACATCTATATTTTGTTTTTTCCCATATGCGGCAATCAGGTCAAGAGGTCTGTCTGATATTTTGTCCATATATTCTTTGACAGCCAATGACTCTTCTTCCTTTTCGTACGCAGTACGAATAAGATCCTCTTCCACCTGGACTGCTATGAGAGAAGCATTGTATTTTGTTGCCAATTCAACAGCTTTTTTTGCTGCCCCGATCGATGCGGCGTATTCATCCACTGCAACCAGTACTTTTTTCATATTTCCCTCCTTTAGGATAGTTTGCATCTCCTGTATTTGTCCTGATCAATACAGATAGACACTAAGAGTGTTACCTATCAATTAGATTTAAATAATCTGGCATGGAATAAAAGAAAAATCAATTCAAAAAAACTGTATAAACACTTGAAAAATATTTATAATGGCAACTTTTCAGGATGCCTACCGCTGATTTTAGGTATTGAGAAGAGGTGGGGGGGCAAGAGAGTATACATAATCTTATAACAGACATGGCGGCGGGAAAAATAACAAGATAACAGCTTGAGTTCATGGTCAATATTGTAGGGGATGTGATTATTCCCCTATTTTGCGTTTGGCTTACAATGATTCAATCTTTCTGGATATTTCTTTTGTTGTTATACGCCCCAGGTGATGG
>CAZEMY010000265.1:0-2953 GCA_964513405.1 uncultured Desulfobulbaceae bacterium | reverse complement strand
CTAAATCAACCCATAACATGCTTGCTCGATTTGTCACTTTAGTGTATTGCACCCCTCAAGCTGTTAACTGTTAGGAGCAATACCCATCTCTTTCTCCTTCTCATGTACAGCCATTCTGGTTTTCACGGCTGTGTCAGGGATAAGAGACATGGAGTCTATGCCCAGCTCAACCAGAAAGGTGGCAAACTCAGGAAAGTCAGATGGTCCCTGGCCACAGATACCAATTTTCTTGCCTCTCGCCTTGGCAACCTTGATTACCATGCGAATCATATCTTTAACCGCCTCATCCCGTTCATCAGCAATTCCGGCAATCAAACCTGAATCACGGTCAAGCCCATAGGTCAACTGGGTAAGATCATTGGAACCGATGGAAAAACCATCAAAAATATCAGCAAAAGCATCGGCGGAAATAACATTGGATGGAACCTCACACATAACATACAGCTCCAAGCCATTCTCACCCTGAACCAGCCCGCAATCCCGCAACACTTCTACTACTTTTTTACCTTCTTGCGGAGTCCGACAGAAAGGAACCATCAATTTTATGTTGGTCAGCCCCATATCGTTGCGGGCTTTTAATAGTCCCTCGCACTCAAGCTCAAAGGCAGGTCGATATTTGGGATCATAGTATCGGGAAGCCCCACGCCAGCCAATCATCGGGTTTTCTTCTACCGGCTCATAAAGAGTACCTCCCAGCAGGTTGGCATACTCATTTGATTTAAAATCAGAGAGACGGACAATAACATCTTTTGGATAAAAACCAGCAGCAATTCTGCCCACACCTTCGGCAACCTTGTCGATAAAAAACTGCTTTTTATCAGGATATGCCCTAGTGCGGTTGTCTATCTCTTCGGCAATGGCTATTTCTTCGGGATCGTCCGATTTTTTAAGTTCTTCATAATTATAAAGAGCAAGGGGATGAATACCAATATGAGAGTTAATGATAAACTCTTCCCGGGCAAGCCCTACCCCGTCATTGGGAATCTGGCTTTCAGTAAAAGCTTTTTCAGGAATAGCAAGGTTCATCATGATTTTTGTCTTGGTCGGTGGCAGTTCACCAAGATCGACTTTTTCTATCTCAAACTTGAGCAGCCCATCATAGACATATCCGGTTTCCCCTTCAGCAGAAGAAGCTGTAACCTCCTGTCCATTTTTAATCAGCTTCGACCCGTTGCCAGTGCCGATAACACAGGGGATTCCCAGCTCACGAGAAATAATTGCAGCATGACAGGTTCGTCCACCCCGATTGGTGATGATCGCACTGGCAATTTTCATGATCGGTTCCCAGTCGGGATCGGTCATGTCGGTGACCAGAACTTCACCTTTCTTAAAAGTTGAGATATCCTTGGCATCATCAAGACAATGGGCAATCCCCTGACCTATCTTGGCACCAACTGCCAGCCCTTCGACAATTACATTACCCTTCTCCTGTAGCTTATAAGTCTCCATTACACCCTTATCGGCTTGGGAATGAACGGTCTCTGGTCTGGCCTGGACAATAAAAAGCTCTCCGCTGCCGACCTCCTTACCGTCACCGTCCTTGGCCCACTCTATGTCCATCCCTCTGCCATAATGATCTTCAATAATACATGCCCATTTTGCAAGCAGGAGTATTTCATCGTCACTGATCACATATTGTTCCCGCTCCTCTTGGGTGGTCTCAATATTCTGAACCGGCTCATCGGTGGCAGGATCATTGTCATAAATCATCTTGATCTCTTTTAAACCTACCTTCTTGCCGACAATTGGTCGTTTCCCTTCCTTAAGGGTGGGTTTGAACACATAATACTCATCAGGATTAACCGCCCCCTGGACAACATTTTCCCCCAGCCCCCAGGCACCTGTTATAAAAACAGCACCTTCAAAACCGGATTCGGTATCAATAGAGAACAACACACCCGATGACGCAGAGTCAGAGCGAACCATTTTTTGAATGGTAATGGATAGATAAACATCAAACTGACCAAATCCCTGGTGCTGGCGATAAGAAATAGCCCGGTTGGTAAACAGGGAGGCAAAGCACTTGCGACAGTTCTCGATTATATTTTCATAACCATGAATATTAAGATAGGTCTCCTGCTGACCTGCAAAAGAGGCATCAGGTAAATCTTCGGCTGTGGCTGAAGAGCGGACAGCAACATCCACATTCTCGCCGTACTCCTCTTCCATTTTCTTGTAGGCTGCAATAATAGCATCCCTGAGCGAAGGCGGAAATTCAGCATGACGAATAATATTACGGCACTTCTCACCTCTCTCTGCGAGGTTATGCATATCATCAACATCAAGATCGGCAAGGACATCACGAATTTGCTGCTCAACCCCTGCTTCCTGCAAAAGGTAACGATAGGCATATGCGGTTATGGCAAAACCATGAGGAACTGCAACCCCCTTGGAAGTTAAATGCTGATACATCTCACCAAGAGAAGCATTTTTCCCCCCCACCAGCGGCACATCATCAATGCCAATTTCATCAAACCAGAGGATTAATTTTTCGTCATGTGCTTGTTCCATGTTTGTCCCCTCACAGGTTACCTTTTTTTATTTGCGAAGCTACGAAGCTACTTAAGGACTCCGCATACCAGCCAATTAATGCCTATGCTTACAAGCCCTGCAATCGTCATTTACCCAACACTATCGGCACACGAACAACTACAAGGTCTAATTAATAGGTAATTAATAAATAATTTTTCCCTTTCGGTCAACCGAAACAATCATTTATCAGTTAGAAACTATAAAAATCATCCAAAAAGAATCCGTTATGGATATTGCCTTTCATGGTATGAAGGATTATACTTTCAAAATAAGTGATATCTGCAGATAGCGTAGACTTCGAGCGGAGACACCTTAACAGGCTTATCTCCTGCAGATGTTAATTACTAACCCACCGGGAGGATTTATATGAGTATCCAGGAAACCATCCAACAGATAAAATCCATTCATATCAGCTCCCGAC
>CAZEMY010000264.1:0-2961 GCA_964513405.1 uncultured Desulfobulbaceae bacterium | reverse complement strand
TTCCCATGGGCGAGATTATCAAGCAGCTTGACCGTTCCAGCGGCCATATGCTTGACCTGCCCGCCCAGCTTGGTAAACTGCTCAAATCGTTTATGGCAACTACCCGGCACGGATTTTCTCTCGCGTGTCCGGAATGTTCCGGTAATCTGGTCTTTGAAGAGGGGTGTGAGACCTGTAGGGACTGTGGGTACTCCAAGTGTTCCTGATATTGAACAGGTACATGAACTTGAGAATGCACATTAAATAATCTGCAAGGTGAAAAATGGTAAAAATAAGGCGAAATCAACCCTGCCCCTGCAAATCGGGGAAAAAATATAAACATTGTTGTCTGTTAGCCGGGAAAGTCTTTGAAAATGAAAAAAACTCTCAAACCGCCCAAGTCAAAAATTCCCTTCTGAGTCAGATCCAAAATATTCAGGATATGGCCAGAGAGAAAAGCCAGGTGGTGCGTGATCATGGGGTGTTTATTTTTTTCAGCAATAGCGATGGCGATGCGTGGATGCTTGAAGTGGCTGGAATGGATGGGTTACAGGTGGCGAGAGCCGGTGACCCGCTGGATATTGAACTCGAAGAAAATCCTGAAACCATTGAGATTAACTGGTCGCATACCTGGGTTATCCGTAATAAAAGTTTCTTTTTAACATCATATGAAGATAAAAAAGAGACTGAGCTGGTCAATGCTTCCAGCCAACAGATCAATGCTGCCCGGATTCGTATCCATAAACGATATACGGCGGATATGCTGGCGGGGATTCATTTACCAGAGAACAGGTAACCAGGTAACAGGTGTACTCCGTAGGTCGGATTAGCGGGTATAACCCACGACACAAGAAAACACGATAAATTTAAAATACCGAAAAAACGAATATAACACCAGAACATAGCGTAATCCGACAGCGCAAGCGATACTACGGGCTGCCCTTATCAGAGGACAGGAAGAGTGTTTGTTTTTGTCCCCTGTGACCTGTAACCTGAAACATACTCTCAAGCAAGGAGTGCTGAACTTGTTGTCACCTGAAATCAGGTCGCAGCAAATTAAATTTTTTGATCCGGTAACCTATCTGTCTTTGGGTAAGGCCAAGTTCCCGGGCAGCCCTGGCCTGTACCCAGCCATGGCGGACAAGGGCTTCCCTGATCCGTTCCCTCTCAAGTTCCTTGAGCGAGCCGGAGCCGGGCGGGGATATATTCTTTATTTGACCCCTGTCTTCCGGGCTGAGGTTATCATGGGTTGGTAGCGTAGTTTTTCCCGTAAACGAACGGTTTTCCTGCTCTGCATAAAGGCTGTTTATCCCCTTTGTTGGCTTGAGAATGTTTTCGGGAAGGTCATCTGCTCGCAATATGTCATCTGATGCAAGAATAACTGATCGTTCAATAAGGTTTTGCAACTCACGGACATTCCCAGGCCATTCGTAACTTATAAGAATATCAAGAAATTCTTTTGACATGCGGATGTCGCTATTGTTTCGCTGGTTACTGGCATTAAGAAAATATTCTATAAGAAGAGGAATATCATCTTTTCTCTCTCTTAAAGGTGGTGGAGTAATGGGAACCACATTGAGACGGTAAAAAAGATCATTTCTGAAACGACCTTCCCGGACAGCACTCTCCATATCAATATTAGTGGCGGCAATGATTCGTACATCAACCTGAATGGTTCTGGCAGAGCCTAATCTTTCAAACTGCTGTTCCTGTAAAACCCGTAACAGTTTTGCTTGCAGGGAAATGGGTATTTCTCCTATTTCATCAAGAAACATGGTTCCTTTATCAGCAAGTTCAAACCTGCCGATTCGGCTGGATCCAGCTCCGGTGAAAGCACCTTTTTCATGACCGAACAACTCGCTTTCCAGGAGATTCTCAGGCAAAGCGGCACAGTTTATTTTTATAAATGGTTTGTTTTTTCTTGGTCCTGCTTCATGGATGGCATGGGCTACCAGCTCTTTACCTGTACCAGATTCGCCAAGGATCAAAACAGTGACATTGCTTAGGGCAACTCTTTCGATGGTATGAAATACTGCCTGCATTGGTTTACTGTGTCCGATAATGTAATGCTTTCTGTAACGGTCATGGAGCTGGGCCTTTAAATTTGAATTTTCCAGGGCAAGCTTTCGTTTTCCTCTTGCAATAGCCTTGTTCAGGGTTAGAAACTGGGCGATTAAAGCTGCCACCACCGTGAGAAAACGGACATCTTCTTCAAGAGAAATATCAGAACCAAAAAGACGGTCAACGCTTAAGACACCAACTGGACTGTCACCAAGGACAACCGGAACTCCGATAAATGAAATCTTGCTCTTTCCCAGGAGCGTCCGGGAACCTGTCCGATTGAGGAATAATGGTTCATTGCCAACATCAGGCACTATGAAAGGCGAGACCGTGCTGAAAACCTGACCATATATTCCCTCATTAAGTTTATAAATCCCGCGTCTTTCTTCTTTCACACTTAACCCATAAGAGGCACGGATAATTAACCGTTGCTTTTTTTCATCAAACAGGGCCATAGTTGCCCGTTCCATCTGGAGGGTATCTCCCAGCACTTTTAGTATGGCTGACAAGGCAGTGTCAAGATGGATTGCTGAACTGATCAAGCCGGCAATTCGACAGAGAGCTTTTATCTCCTGACCTTCTGTTGTTAAAAGGGCTTTGTTTTTTTTGTCATTAGTCATTTACGGAACTATACGGTTCTGTTTTTTTTTATTAAATCCAAGAATAATCAATCATATCCGACATTGTTTATTCTGTATATAACTTTGTATCCGTCACTCACCGGCTTGTTGGGTATTGTCGTGTTATATCCGGCGAGTGCCGGATTGTGTTTAAAAAACCATATAACAGGCAATGATGCCTTAGTTGTGTTGTTTTTTTCACAATTTTTATTTCTGCTTTGTTTTTGAGATAAAAGCGGTGTGTCTATAAGGATTTGTTTTGTTTGATTATTTGTTGCATAGAATATTGTTTTAAGCCATT
>CAZEMY010000263.1:0-2964 GCA_964513405.1 uncultured Desulfobulbaceae bacterium | reverse complement strand
CCCTCAAATTAACTTGTTTCCCTCAAATTAACTTGTTTAAAACAAGGAGGTTTTGCCATGAACGAACAGTCCACTACCAAACAGGTGGTTGCCTGTACTCCGGGAACAGATCTGAAATCACAACCACCTTCTCCCCTGACCGGTGCGAGTGGAGATGTTGATTTGCTGGTGCAAAAGGCACTTGTTGCCGGTCAGGAATTTATGAATCTGAACCAGGAGCAGATAGATAAAATTGTAAAGGCAATGACCCTTGCCGGACTTGGCAGTCACATGGAACTTGCCAAACTGGCGATAGAGGAAACCAAAAGAGGAGTGTATGAGGACAAGATAAGCAAAAACATCTTTGCAACCGAATTTATCTATCACAGTATCAAATACAAGAAAACCGTTGGCATTATCAACCAAAATGAAGAAGAGGATGTTTATGAGGTGGCTGAACCGCTGGGAGTGGTTGCGGCGATTATTCCAGTTACCAACCCCACCTCAACCGCCATGTTCAAAGCTCTTATCTGTGCCAAAACCAGAAACCCGGTGGTGTTCAGTTTTCATCCAGCCTCACAAAAATGCAGTGCGGCAGCCGCAAGGTGTATGTACCAAGCGGGCATTGAAGCCGGAGCACCGAAAAATTATATAACCTGGATTGAGAAACCCTCGCTTGAGGCGACCAACGCGTTGATGAATCATGCCGGAATATCGCTTATCCTGGCTACCGGAGGTCATAAAATGGTTAATGCCGCCTACAGTGCCGGTAAACCGGCTCTTGGTGTGGGGCCGGGTAATGTCCCGGCTTTTATCGAAAAATCAGCCAAATTAAAAAGGGCTGTTTCTGATGTTATTTTAAGTAAAACTTATGATAATGGGATGATATGTGCCTCCGAGCAGGCGGTGGTAGTGGAAAAGGAGGTTGCCGAGCAGGTGATTACTCTTTTTAAAGAGAATAACTGCTATTTTTTAAATGAGAGTGAAACCGCAAAGCTGACAGATGCGGTGATTGATAAAGACTCAGGAGCCGTTAAATCAAAAATAGTAGGCCAATCGGCAAATGCCATTGCTGAACTTGCCGACATAACCGTACCTGAAAAAACCAAGATACTCATGGTTCCACTTGCTGGAGTTGGTCAGGATTTCCCTTTATCCCAGGAGAAATTATCACCAATTCTTGCTTTTTATGTGGCTGATGATTACCGGCAGGGAATCAAACGGTGTGAAGAGATGGTAAGTTTTGGCGGACAGGGGCATTCGGCAGCTATCCATTCGGAAGATAAAGAAATTATCGCCGAGTTTTCCTCAGCTGTCCATGTGGGCAGGATAATTGTTAACTCTCCCTGTACCCAGGGAGCCATTGGCGATATTTATAATGCAAATGTTGCCTCTTTAACCCTGGGATGCGGTTCTTATGGTCGTAACTCCACAACTGCCAATGTCAGTGTGGACAGCCTGATAAACATTAAAAAGGTGGCAGGCCGTAAAGAAAAGCTGCAATGGTTCAAGGTACCGGCAAGGATTTATTTCATGCCGGGTGCTGTTCAGTATTTAACAAAAATGCCGCTGGTAGAAAGAGTCATGATTGTAACCGATAAGGTAATGGTTGAGCTTGGCTATGTGGAGAAGGTGTCTTATCACCTTAATAAACGGCGAAACAGTATTAAAATAGAGGTTTTTGACCAGGTAATGCCCGACCCGACAACAGATATAGTCTCTGCCGGGGTTGAGGTGATGGAGCGGTTTCGACCGGATACAATCATTGCCCTTGGCGGCGGTTCCCCCATTGATGCTGCCAAGGCGATGTGGTTATTTTACGAGCATCCCGAAGTGGAATTTGAGTTTTTAAAACTTAAATTCATGGATATTCGCAAAAGAACATATAAATATCCAAAGCTGGGCAGAAAGGTGAAAATGGTAGCTATCCCGACCACAAGCGGGACAGGATCAGAAGTGTCGGCGTTTACGATTATCACCGACCATGGAGATGAGGTAAAGTATCCCCTTGCTGATTACGAGCTGACCCCTGATGTTGCGATTATAGACCCTGATTTTGTCCTCTCAATTCCGCCAAAAGTTACGGCGGACAGCGGGGTTGATGTCCTTACCCATGCTGTTGAAGCCTACACCTCAGTCATGGCTTCTGACTATACGGATGCCCTCGCCATAAAGGCAATTGAGCTTGTTTTTGATTATCTGCCTCAGTCTTATGAGAGCGGAGATAAAAACTCCCGGGAACGGATGCATAATGCCTCAACCATTGCCGGCATGGCCTTCACCAATGCCTTTCTTGGTATAAATCACAGTCTTGCCCATAAACTTGGTGGACAGTTTAATATTGCCCATGGCCGGGCCAATGCGGTCTTACTGCCCCATGTTATTGCCTATAATGCCCAGGTACCGACAAAGTTCGCCTCTTTCCCAAATTATGAACATTATGTGGCTGATATTAAATACCAGCAGATAGCAAAGCATCTCGGCTTGCCCGCCGCCACTGCTGAAGAGGGAGTCCGTAGTCTGATAGAGTCAATTTACTCTTTAATGCGTAAAGTGAATATGCCTCTGACCATTTCCGAATGTGGTGTGGGCAGAGATGAGTTTGAAGAAATAGTGGAGGATATGGCAGAGAAGGCGTTTGAGGATCAATGTACCACTGCCAACCCCAGAATGCCTTTGATAACTGAGCTTGTCGAGATATACAAACGGGCATATGACCAGATGGCTTAGGCAGGTCACAGGAGACAGGATGGCTTGATGCTTCGCATTCGGAGTCTCCGCTATCTACCTGGTTAAGGGAAAAGAGAAACAAATAAGCAGTTAGTTTTATCAGCCTGTGGCTGCTGACTATTCTGGTTTCTGGTTTCTGGTTTCTGATACGCTACGGTATTTTTTTAATTTCAAACAAAGAAAGAAAAGAAAAAAAATGAAAACTTCAAAAAACTGGTACGCTTTATCCCCTGAAGAATCCTTGTCGCTGCTGAG
>CAZEMY010000262.1:0-2984 GCA_964513405.1 uncultured Desulfobulbaceae bacterium | reverse complement strand
GATTACGCTATGTTCTGGTGTTATATTAGTTTTTTCGGTATTTTAAATTTATCGTTTTTCTTGTGTTGTGGGTTATATCCGCTAATCCGACCTACGGAGTACGCCTGTCTCCTGTCACTTGGGATCTGCAAATAATGCCTCAACAAACTCACCGGCATCAAAGTCCCGTAAATCTTCCATCTGCTCACCTATGCCAATAAAACGAACCGGAATAGCCAGTTCATGACAGATATTGGCAACAATACCGCCCTTGGCTGTGCCGTCTAACTTGGTCAGAGCAAGACCGGTTACTCCAGTGGTTTCATTGAAAATCTTCGCCTGAGAAATCCCGTTTTGACCAGTGGTGGCATCAATTACCAGCAACACCTCGTGCGGGGCAGCAATAAGTTTTTTACCAATCACCCTCTTTATTTTTTTAAGCTCCTCCATGAGGTTGACACTGGTATGGAGACGACCGGCGGTATCAATTATAATTACATCAAACTGGTTTGCCACGCCATGGGCTATCCCGTCAAAAACCACCGATGAAGGGTCAGAACCGGGCTTGTCGGCAACGACTTCCACCCCGACCCTCTCACCCCATAGCTGCAATTGTCCAATGGCGGCCGCCCGAAAAGTATCACCGGCAACCAGCAGCACAGACTGACCGGATTTTTTAAATTTATTGGCCATTTTACCGATAGTCGTGGTCTTGCCGACCCCGTTTACCCCAACCACCATAATCACAAAAGGCCCTGATTCCGGCATAACCAGTTCCGCCGGATGCTCAGTCTGTTTAATAAAGGCAAGAATTTTATCCCGGAGCATTTTCTTTAGTGCCTGGGGGTCACTCAACTCCTGACGACTAACCTGCCTGCGGGCAGAGTCAAGTAACTCCATGGTGGTTCTGACCCCAAGATCAGCGGTTATCAAGACCTCTTCCAGCTTGTCAAGCAGGTCATCATCAATCTCTTTTTTGCCAAGAAAGATAATATCCATTTGGTACATCAAGCCCTGACGGGTTTTCCCCAGCCGCTCCTGCAACCTTTTAAATAAAGAACCCTGTTCAGTTTTTTCTGAAGGAGAAAGCTCAGCTTCCCTGTCGGTTCCATGCTCTTGAGACTCGACAACAGGAGACTTTTCCGGCGGATCAGCTTTGTCCTCCTCTGCTATCTCCTCTTCTATTTCTTTAATTAAATCAGCCTGCCAAAAATCAGGTTCCACCTCATTATGTTCATAATCAACGCCCTTGACAGATGTTTCCTGAACCTGCACTTTTCTGTCTGTGTCTTCAGGGGCAGGTTCTGGATTTATCGCAGGCTCAGCAACAACATTTTCATCCTTTTCTTCCGGCTCCCGGGTAGCGAACTTTTTCTTAAACCATCCTAACACCTTACCCCTCCTCTTTTATTGTTCGATATGCATTCCCACGCAGGAGCGTGGGAACGAGAAAGCCAAAAAGATATTTCATTGCTTTTCAACAAACCAGTATTAGAGTATGATTTCAATAAATAATAATGAAATTCACCGGCAATAATGGTAAATTGAGACCTGTATGGAAACCATGCACGGTATTTAAAGCACATATCCAAAAGAGATAACTATAATATTTTTCACGGTAATTACCATGGAAAAGTTCCCATAAATCGGAAACAAAATCCATATCCAATCTAAACTATATAGTGGAGACCAATTATGAGCAGTTCATGCGGAAGTGGAAGTTCATGCGGATCAGGAAGCCAGAGCAGTTGCGGCTCTGCCGATGCCCATGTCGCCCAACAGGATATTGCCATCAACAAATCCCTTGGCAAAATCAAAAACAAGATTCTGGTAATGAGCGGTAAAGGCGGTGTCGGTAAATCAACTGTGGCTGTCAATTTGGCTCTTGGTCTGGCAAAAAAAGGATATAAAATCGGCCTGATGGATGTTGATCTTCATGGCCCTGACATATGCAGGATGCTCAACCTTACCGGCAGCCTTGAGTCCCCTGAAAACAAAAATGACCTGATTCCACCTCTCATCTACAGTGACAATGTCAGAGTCGTTTCTCTGGAATATATGATGAAAGACCGGGATGAGGCAATTATCTGGCGTGGTCCCTTAAAGATTCAGGCTATCCGTCAGTTTGTCGCTGATATGGACTGGGGCGAACTGGATTACCTGATCGTTGATGCACCTCCAGGGACAGGCGATGAACCGTTGTCCGTAGCTCAGACCATTCCCGGTGTTCAGGCAGTGGTGGTTACCACACCCCAGGAAGTGGCTCTTGCCGATGTCAGAAAATCAATCAATTTCTGTAAAGCTGTGGATATGAACATTATCGGAGTGGTGGAAAACATGTCCGGTTTCGTTTGTCCCCACTGTGAAGAGACCGTTGATATTTTCAGCTCCGGCGGCGGCGAACAGGTAGCCCGTGACTTTAACCTTTCTTTTCTTGGCAAAGTCCCCATGGACCCGCGGGTGGTGGTTGCCGGTGATACCGGTAAACCGTATCTTTCCTCTGATGAAGAGACCCCGGCAACAAAGGCATTTGCAGCTATCATTGACGAGGTTGCAAAGAGAACTCCAACCACAGGAACAGCAACCCTCAACAC
This sequence comes from uncultured Desulfobulbaceae bacterium, assembly GCA_964513405.1. Taxonomy (GTDB): domain Bacteria; phylum Desulfobacterota; class Desulfobulbia; order Desulfobulbales; family Desulfobulbaceae; genus DRLX01. The sequence continues at coordinate 411 of CAZEMY010000262.1, read as the reverse complement.
CGTTGCCCCGCAGGAGGAGTCATGTGGATGCGGTTCAGGTGGTTGTAATCCTAATAAATGTGATTGCTGATGAAGTATAGGTTTCTCGTTCCCATGCATAGCGTGGGAACGAGGGGTTATCTTTTTATCAGTTAGAGAAAGGAGACAAAATGAAACTGACAGCTATTCTTCATAAAGAAGAAGACATGTAGTCTCATTGTGTCCTGAGCTGGATATTGTTAGCCAAGGATATACAATCGAGGAGGCTAAAAGCAATTTAAAGGAGGCTCTTTCCCTTTTTTTTGAATGTGCTTCTAAAAATGAAATAGCCGATAGATCCCATGAAGATTTATATATAACGACGGTGGAGGTTGCACTTGCCTAAGGAGTCGTTACGAAATAAACTATACAATTTAAGCTAAATTGTATAGG
>CAZEMY010000261.1:0-2993 GCA_964513405.1 uncultured Desulfobulbaceae bacterium | reverse complement strand
CTTGCTTACCGCATTTATCTCGCCACTTATATCCGTTATCGCAACGGTTGTCTTTGCCACATTCTCGTTGACCTCGCCAATCCCCATGGATGTCTGGGCGATGTTATTGGCAGTCTCTCTGGTGGCAGAGGACTGCTCGGCAACGGTTGAGGCAATTTCGTTGATAATAACAAAGATGTCATCAATAATTTTAGAGATATCATCCATATCTTCAACGGTTACCTTGGTGGTTCCCTGCATTTCGCTGATCTGGTTTTTAATGTCAATGGTCGCATCAGCAGTTTGTTTAGCCAGTTCCTTGATCTCATTGGCAACCACCGCAAAACCTTTGCCGGCTTCACCGGCCCGGGCGGCCTCAATGGTTGCGTTAAGGGCGAGAAGATTAGTCTGTTCCGATATTTCGGTGATTGTCTCGGTTACCTTGCCAATTTTGTTGGCACTCTCACCAAGTTTTGCCATCTTTTGAGAAGTAGCTCTGGACTTTTCAACCGCTGACTCAGAAATGCCCCGTGCCTTATCGGCATTCTTAGCTATTTCCGCAACCGTGGCTGTCATCTCTTCGGTGGCAGAGGCAACTAAGTTAGTATTGGTTGCTGACTGCTCCATGGCGGCTGAAATAGAGTTGACATTACCACTGACTTCATCGGTGACCCTAGCCACCGTCCCGGCTTTATCAGATGTCTGAGCAGAGGATGCTGATAACTGTTCACTGACACTTGCCATTGCCACGGATGAAGAGGATAACTGACCAACCCCTGAGGAGATATTTTGGAGTGTTTGACTAACCTGTTCACACATATTATTAAGTGCCTTTGCCATAGTACCGATTTCATCTTTCTGCTCAATATCCAGCCTAGTGCTGAAGTCTCCTCTGCCAAGCTTATCTACAAAGGTTTTCATTTTTGCAATTGAACCTGTGAGCATGGTGGATACCAGATAACTGACGGCAATACCTGCAAGCAGGGCAAAGACAATCAAAATTATTACATTCCTGACTATCCTGGCTATTCCATCACTTATTTCTTGCTCTTTTTCGGCAGCCCGTGTTTCTGCAAGAGCTCTGAGTTCATCTAAAACGACACCAAGCTTTTTTAAGCTTGGTATGGTTATGTTACTGTATATATCATTTATCTCCTGCCCGGCAAGGAAACGATCACCATTATGTTTAGCAAGTACTTCCTGTATTTTAGTTGCTGATGCATGCAGCTTGTCATGGGGTTTTCTTAGCTTATCAATTATTTTTCCAAAACCCGGGGTAATCTGCTCATGACTTCTCATATGCTCAGGATCATTAATTTTTTTTCCAAGACCACAACTGTGCGGGTCTTTCTCGACAGTTAATCTGCTTGCTGTCGGGTCTAATAAAAAATTACTGAGTCCAACTATCCAGTCAAGGTGGTCTATTTTCTTTTGGGCAATCATGGCAGCTTGTTTGTCCAGAGCATAGATCTGCTTCGAATCTTCCTGGAGATCTTTTATCCCCTGTATCCCCTGGAAACCAACCAGAGCAAGCAGGATAAGAGTGGTTGCCGACATAAACGCCAATTTAATACTGATTGGTAAGTTCTTTAAAAACATTTTCCAGTTTCTCCCTGTTGTTTGATATTTCCTTTTAAAGCTGGGTTTAAATTCCATACATAACCTATTATATGGCTTGCAAGTCGCCGATGTCAAATTTCTCTTAATTTTTGTAGAAAAAAAATGATAAAGCGTAAATGGGGTTGCTCGTTCCCACGCTCTGCGTGGGAATGCAGGGCAACCTGATTGGCAGAAGTAAGGTATAAATGATGGGAGAAATATCCGTTCCCACGCTGGAGCGTGGGAACGAGGAACGGCGGTGTGTCCCACCGTGATGTAGAGACAAGGCATGCCTTGTCTTTTCGGTTGTTTTAACGATGTGGTTTTATTCAGGAAAAGACAAGGCATGCCTTGTCTCTACACCACCACCATCGCCCATTGCGTCGTTAAAACATTTTGCGGAGTTTATAAAAATAATCAATCCCTGACCAGATTGTCAGAATCATTGCGGCATAGATAATAATCAGACCAAGCAGGTGGAGGCAGGGAACAGGAAGGAGGGCTGCGGGAAATATAAGAATACCAAGGCCAATATACTGGAGAGTTGATTTTATTTTTCCCAGACCGCTGGCGGCAACAACTACACCTGCACTTGATGCCATGCCCCGCAGACCGGTGACCAGAATCTCTCTGGCGATTATGATTAAGGCTATCCAGGCGGGGATCCTTTCCAGAGGGATGAGCATAATCAGGGCAGTGGCAACCAGAATTTTATCGGCAAGCGGATCCATGAGTTTACCGAGGGGGGTAATGCTTTCGTAGCGGCGGGCCAGATAGCCGTCAACCCAGTCTGAAATGGCGGCAACGGAAAAAACCAGGAAAGACAGTAAGCCAATGGTGCGGGTTTGTTCAAACATAAGGAGTATGGCAAGTACTCCTGCCAGAATAAAGCGAAATCCGGTAACCAGGTTGGGAAGATTACAGTTCTGCTTTGTGCTTTGGTTGTTATCTTTCAATTGATTGTTACCAGTTTACGGACATTGATGGATGTTGCAAGTGCTCTTTTCGGCAGTGGGGTGCTTAATGCATGGACTTGTGTTTGCTTTGCCTCCTGCTGGTAGGCACGATACGCTTTCATTACTTTGCTGATATAGTTTATTGTTTCCGGTATACGGGGAACTCTTCCCAGGCGGGATACCAGCCCGGGACCGGCATTATATGCAGCCAGGGTCAACTTTAGATCCCCGTTGAACGAGTCTAACTGGGTGCGCAGGTAGCGAGTCCCCCCAGAGATATTTTGATATGCATCAAATGAATCTGTAACCTGTAAATCTCCGGCAGTACCAGGCATAAGCTGCATTAATCCCTGAGCTCCGCGGTGGGAAACGGCAAATTGATCGAAGTTGGATTCTATTTTTATTACAGCTTTTATCAGCAACGGATCGACCTGATACCTGTTAGCGGCTTTAAGAATA
>CAZEMY010000260.1:0-3007 GCA_964513405.1 uncultured Desulfobulbaceae bacterium | reverse complement strand
GTCTGAGCGTAATCCGACGGCCACCGTGTCGTCGGATTACGCTCAGACCTTGCCATTATATATTTTTTGTTTTGATTGTAGTCTTTTATGTTTGTCAACTTTTTCCGCTGCACCCGCTAATCCGACCTACGCATCTGTCTCATTTTTGGTTTCCACTATAAGTTTCCACTATAATCTTCCAACACTCTTTAGTTACCTGCGAACAAATCTCAACTATTAATTATCTGTTTACCGTTAATTAAAGTTATCTGGTCATTAATTGTCCAAAGGTCGTAGATGTAACCAATAAGGAAAAAACCACCGGTACACAGATAAAGTATCCCCGTCAACCATTTGCCCATATACATCCGGTGTACCCCAAATATCCCCAGAAATACAAGAAGAATCCAGGCAACCGTGTAGTCAATTGGTCCGGGAGTATAACGAATATCAGCGTCACGATCCATACCGGGAATCAAAAAGAGATCCACAATCCAACCAATGAAAAGCAGACCAAGGGTGAAAAAATATATGGTCCCGGAGATGGGCCTGCCATAGTAGAATCTATGCCCCCCCAGAAAACCAAATATCCAGAGGATATAACCTATAAAAAGGCTGTGAGTGTTACGATCTACCATGGTTTAACTCCTGATATTTTATTTTTTAAACACTCAATACGAGCAAGACAACTTTTAATATAATGCCCCTCAACCTCTCCCCTGTCAAGCATATCACTAATAACCTGTTTACCTCTTTTCAAGACATCCCCTTCTCTGCTTAGGTTGTTACCAATTACGAGAATATCAACCCCGGCAAGTACTGCCTTTCGCACTGTCTCGTCAAAATTCCACCTGTCAGTAATCGCCCGCATCTGCAAATCATCACTGATCGTCACCCCGCAAAAGCCTATTTTATCTCGGAGCAAACCTTTAATTATCCCGGCTGATAAAGTGGCGGGAAGCCCTGTTTCATCAAGATGACGGTTGACTACATGGGCAGTCATCACTGCGTCTGACAGCCCTTCGTCTATCAGATGGGAAAAAGGAACCAGCTCATCTTTCTGCCAATGGTCAGTGATATCAACAAAGCCCAGATGCGAATCGGCAGCAGCACTGCCGTGACCTGGAAAGTGTTTAAGACAGCAGGCTATACCATGCTCGTGATGAGCTTTAATAAAAATCCTGGCACAGCGGACAACATCCCCAGTGGATGCCCCAAAGCTCCGCTGATAGCGGGCAATTATTGGATTGTCAGGATTTATATCCATATCCACCACCGGAGCGAGATTAAAATTTATGCCCGCCTGCGACAGAGTTGCCGCCATTGCCCGCAACCTGACTGTAACCTCTTCCCCCGGCAAACCTGCCAGTTCCCTGGCGGTAAGTGTGCCGGGAAAGCCATCCCGTTCCTTAAGCCTGCAGACCTGCCCACCTTCCTGGTCAACTCCGATGAGCAAGGGAGTTGCCGCCATTGCCTGTAGTGAAGCAGTCAGCCGGCAGAGTTGTCCGCTTGAAGAAATATTCTGAACAGTTCCGTCAACATTACGATCAAAAAGAATAACTCCGCCAAGCTGCTCCTCTTCAATAGCTGTAGACAGCCAATGACTCTCATTGATACTGGTTCCCTGAAATCCCAGCATAAACATTTGTCCTGTATCCATGTACGCCCTACCCTGTCATTTTTCCGACACTTTAAGATAACTAGAAACGCCACGCACCCCACAACGACCCAACACCATGAAATAACACTATATTTATTGCGGTGTTTTTTTGGCATGATTATAGCACTGATACAACCAACTACGAACAGAAGATAAAATCCTCTCAAACTGAAAATAGAAGAAACCATCATGGATAACAACGAATACACAGCCAACAACGACAGTTCCAGTAACAAGATGGAACAACTGCTCGCTGAATTAAACCATTATCGTTGTCAGTCGGAGCGGTTACAAAAAGTCAATGCCCTGCACCAGCGCATGGCTGGAGTTCTTGACCTGCCAACCATGATCGAAACATACTCCATCTGGCTGGCGGAACATGTTTCCCACGAGTTGATTGGCTACCATAACCAGATTCAGAAACGCACGCACATGTTTTGTTCAAGCCATGGCCCTGAAAGAAGACTGGTCATTGATATTGCCGATAAAACTCTGCAAATAGCCGACAACCCCAGCCTTGAGAACGGCAGAGCAGAAAATATTTTCTCTTATCAGTGGAGCTTTAAAAGCAGGGACAGTGAGTCCAATCTTCTTCTCCTTAGAAAAGGCTCTCCTTTTTCCGAAGGTGATACAACTTTGATTAACGAATCCATGCTCATCCTTGCAGAGCCACTCTTGAGAGCCCTTGCCTATGAGGAAGTTTTTGAGCAGGCCCGCAAAGATACTCTCACCGGCTTACCCAACCGGTTTGTTTTTGAAGAACGAATTGACTCCATCATGGAACAGGCAAGGCGACATAACCATCCACTTACCCTTGCCGCTCTTGACCTTGATCACTTTAAAGAGATAAACGATACCATGGGACATGCCATGGGGGATGAGGTCCTGAAAAAAGTGGCAGCAGCCCTCCAGAAAGAAGTTCGCATAACCGACCTGCTGGTCAGGATGGGAGGTGATGAGTTCCTCCTGGTCCTGCCAGACACGGAAATAAAAGCCGCATGCAGTTTAAATGAAAGACTTTGCAGGGCTATAGATGATCTGAACATTCAGGCTGGAAGCACAAAGCTTGGTATCAGCATCGGCCTGGTTCAATGGAAGCCGGGAATGACCAGAAACCAGTGGCTGGAGCAGACCGATGATATTCTTTATCAGGCCAAGAAAAATGGTCGCGCCCAGGTAGCTGTTAATTGAAACCGGCTTTAAGCGGCAGATTACGAACTTCAGAACTCCTTACCGGGGTATCCGGCACTCACTCGTCACATCGCCGCTCTCACTCGTAACACCGCTCTGCGGTGTTACGATCTCTCAGCCTGGTACTGTGTCCCATAAGTTCTGACATGGTATTAGGTAATTTGTGATTCGTTGTCT
>CAZEMY010000259.1:0-3015 GCA_964513405.1 uncultured Desulfobulbaceae bacterium | reverse complement strand
GGATATTCGAGCAATTTTTGATATGGCAGAAGTGGAATTTTTTGATCTATATGGCGGCTTTCTTACCCGCCTGGAAATGGCTTTGGAGACAAAAGCTATCCGTGAACCCGGATGTTTTCGCCATGCAGATGACCCGGAAAGCGACCGGAGAATCAATGCCATCCATTTCAGTCTGGAGCATGATGATGGTCAACAGGTTGAAGGTTACGATGATGCTGACATTATCTTTATCGGCGTATCCCGCTCCGGCAAAACACCCGTCAGCATATATATTGCCACCCAGATGGGATTGAAAGCTGCCAACTTTCCATTAACCACAGATCATCTCGATGAGGCACAACTACCGGTTGAAATAGTCCGCAACCGTAACCGTACGGTCGGCCTTACCACCTCACCGCTCTACCTGCACAAAATGCGGGAAAAACGCTATAAAGGATCCCGCTACGCCAGCATGCCCACATGCAACAACGAAGTTCGCAGAGCAGAGGAACTGTGTTTGCAGCATGGAATAAAAACTCTCCACACCGAAGGCAGATCCATCGAGGAGATATCCGTCCAGGCCACGGGATTGATTGGTATAACCAGACAGATGAGATCTTAGACAGTACTGTATGGACAACATGTCAAATGTAAATGTTCGACTATCACCCCATTTTCATCAGATTCGCCTCTCCCGCATATGACTAAATATAGCGAGCAAGGCGAATCTAACAAACCTGGGGCAATATTCGAACATTTAAGGGATCGTGTTTTTTAGCTGACTCCGCACCAACCCGAATATTTACTGTCAAATAACGATTAACCAAATAAAACACAATGACTATAAACAGCATGGATCACCCCGAGGTGACAAATATACTTTTTTACCCCCGCAGGAACAGAAAAACTCCTCTTCCCCACCAGGCAACAGATATTGAAATTGAAGTGGAAACAGATGTCAATATTGGCTGTCGCCTGTTTACCGCTGAAAAAAATGCACCAACCATTTTGTTTTTCCACGGTAACGGCGAGACAGTTCCGGATTATGATACCATAGGCCCACTATACCAGCAGATAGGCATAAACTTCCTGGTAACTGATTATCGTGGCTACGGCTGGAGTACAGGAGAACCATCTTTTGGGAACATGCTTAAAGACGGAGAGACTCTATATCAGCAGCTAAAACTCTGGCTTGAAAACAACGGCTACAGCGACTCCCTTTTTCTCATGGGCCGCTCACTCGGTAGTGGCAATGCCATCGATCTGGCGAAGAAACACAACGAAAACATCAAGGGAATAATCATAGAATCAGGATTTGCCGAAACTATACCCCTTGCGAGGACTCTTGGCATAGACCTGGATCGGATTTCCATAAAAGAGGAAGACACCTTTAACAATCTGGAAAAAATCAGCAAGGTAACAAAACCAACCCTGATAATCCATGGCCAGATTGACAATCTTATCCCTGCTGTCCAGACTGAGAAACTCATGGCTGACAGCGGAGCCCGCGGTAAAGAGTTTTTCATTATTCCCGGAGCAGATCACAACACCCTGATGGCTGTTGGCGGCGATTATTATTTTCAGGCTATTAAAAAATTTGTTGATAAAATTGAAGGTAACGACGACTGGCGTAAACGCCGCCGGGCAATAAGAACGAAGCAGGTAAAATAGATATGACCGGCAAACGAAGTGATTATATATCATGGGATGAATACTTCATGGCAGTAGCCCTGCTTTCCGGGCTTCGCTCCAAAGATCCAAACACCCAGGTCGGAGCATGCGTAGCCAACTCCCAAAACAAAATTGTCGGGGTCGGTTATAACGGTTTTCCCTGGGGATGTTCCGATGATGAGCTTCCCTGGGCAAGAGATGGTAAATATCTCGACACGAAGTACCCTTTTGTCTGCCACGCCGAACTTAATGCGGTACTAAACTCCACCTCCTACGATCTTCGTGATTGTCGTATTTTTGTAGCCCTGTTTCCCTGTAACGAATGTACAAAGGTGATTATTCAGTCTGGCATCAGGGAAATAATCTACCTCTCCGACAAGTACAAAAACACCGATTCTGTTCTTGCCTCAAAGATCATGCTTGACAAATCAAACACTTTACACCGTAAATTTCATCCATCCCGAAACTCAATTGAAATTTCTTTCACGCAAAACAAACAGGAAACAAGATGACAGACAGTAGTGACGATAGCATAACCACTCTCGCCATTGACGGAGATTACATAGAACTTTATAAAATTCTGAAAATAGAGAATATGGCGGCCAGCGGCGGCGAGGCAAAGTTTCTTGTCAGCGAAGGTCTTGTCCAGGTTAACGGTGAAGTTGAAACTCGAAAACGCCGAAAAACCAGAGCCGGCGACCTGGTTGAGTACAACGGGGAGAGGGTTAAAGTGTCAGGGGACGGATGTCAGGATAGTGTACCGCCTTTGGCGGATTAAGTTTGAATATGTTCACTGTCACCAGGTGCAATAAAAACACGAGGTGAGGTGTACAAATGAATGCACAGATAATTGAAAAAAATGGTAAGCCAGAATGGGCAGTAATCCCTTATAATGAGTTCAAAAAAATAAAAAAATCTCTCGAAGACGCTGAAGATATTAAAGATATCGAAGAGCATTTAAAAGATATTCAAGACGGAAAAGAACCTTTAATACCGGCTGAAATTACATTTTCAATACTTGAAGGTGAACATCCGATCAGGGCATGGAGAAAGCGTAAGGATCTCAAGGTGAATGAGTTGACCAGGATGATTGGTATTAGTTCTGCGTATTTATCTCAAATTGAAAACAATAAAAGAAATCCGACAATTAACACTCTTAAATTAATTGCTGACGCATTGTCCATTGAGATTGAATTCTTGATAGCATAATGTCACAAATGCTCGTTCCCACGCTCTGCGTGGGAATGCAGGGCAACCTGATTGATAGAAGTAAGGGACGAAAAATGGGGTCAGAGTAAAATTATATTAATCCACTGCTGTCCCAACGTTCTTCGCAGAAGACAGCGTAACTTATTAATTTTTTAA
>CAZEMY010000258.1:0-3018 GCA_964513405.1 uncultured Desulfobulbaceae bacterium | reverse complement strand
GAGTTCCCCGTCATCCCTCGTTGATTTCCTGTTGCCTGTCGTTCCCGCACGGGAGCGTGGTTGAGATTTTTTTTGCTTAACGATAACAGGGCGGTTTATGGCAATTGAAAACCAGGTTTGCGGACATCTCCCTCTTTAACTTATCTCTACTCACCTAAATACTCCCCGCGGGCCAGAACCTCTCGTGGTCTTGACCCTTCCGCCGGCCCGACCAACCCCTCTTTTTCCATCATCTCAATCATTCTCGCAGCCCGGTTATAACCAACCCGTAACTTACGCTGCACCATGGAAATGGAAGCCTGACCACTCTCGGTTACAATTGCCACAGCCTCGTCATACTTGGCATCATACTCCATTTCCTCAGCGTCATTTTCATTTTCCCCTTTCTCCACCACTTCCATGGCAGACTGGTCATAGTCGGCACTACCCTGCTCTTTCAAAAAATCAACAATTCTCTCTGTCTCATGTTCTGATATGTAAGCACCATGGATTCTCTGCAACTTGGCGGCTCCCGGCGGCGAAAACAGCATATCCCCCATGCCGAGAAGATGTTCCGCACCGCTGCCATCAAGGATGGTTCTCGAATCGACCTTTGAGGAGACTTTAAAAGATATGCGGGTCGGAAAGTTAGCCTTGATAAGACCAGTAAGAACATCCACTGAAGGACGCTGGGTAGCAAGAATAATGTGCATTCCGGCAGCCCTTGCCATCTGGGCAAGCCTTGCTATGGAATGCTCAACATCCTTGGATGCCACCATCATCAGGTCAGCCAGCTCATCAACAATGATAACAATATAAGGCAGCGGTTCTTCAGACACCTTATTATAAGAAGCGAACGATTTTACCTGGGCCACTTCAAGGAGTTTATACCTTCTCTCCATTTCCTTAACCGCCCACAACAGTGCCCGGCTCGCCATTTTAGGTTCCACCACAACCGGATGAAGAAGATGGGGTATCCCCTCGTAGACAGAAAGCTCAATCCGTTTAGGATCAATCAGCAGCAACCTCACCTCTTCCGGTGTTGCCTTAAATAGAATAGAGGCTATAAAGGCATTGATGGCAACCGATTTACCGGCTCCGGTTGCCCCGGCAATCAGCAGGTGAGGCATTCGAGACAGATCCGCAACCACCGGCTGACCAATAACATCAAAACCAAGCCCGATAAGCAGCCGGGCAGATGAGCGGCAATACTGCTTGCCAAGAAGAATATCCTGCAAAAATACAGTTTTGCGAGTCGGGTTGGGAATTTCAATGCCAAGGGCAGCTTTGCCGGGAATAGAACCAACGACCCGAACCCGATCAACTCTCAAGGCCATGGCCAGATCATCAGCAAGGCCGACAATCTTGTTTATTTTTATACCAGGTGCCGGGGCATATTCATAAGTCGTGACCACAGGGCCCGGTGAAATCCCCTCCACGGTGCCATGAACACCAAAATCAAGCAGTTTGGCGGAAAGAATCTCACTCACTTCAATATAATGCTTGCGATCAACCCCTTCTATTTCCTGGTCATGCTGGTCAAGAAGAGAAAGGGGCGGCAGTTTATAATCAGTCCCTGCCGGCGGATTAAGAGCAAACTCCACATCATCCAAATTGCCCTGTTCTTCCAGACGCACCGGCTCGTGTACTTTGGGTCCTGATTTGGAAGCCAGGGGGGACGGTGGGGATAATTCGTTGGGTAGAAGCGGTTCACTTTTTGATTTCCGTACCCTTCTGCCAGCCTTTAACAGCGGTTCATCATCCTTGCTTGAGCCAGAAGGTCTGTAAAACACCTTCTTCAATGTCCGCATAAAGCCCGTCATGAAAAATCCGGTGGTTCTTACCGGAGAAAACTGTACCGCTGCCATAAGCGAAAAAGTAAGAAGTAAAACCAGTGATAAAAGCGTGCCGGCCGTACCAAGCAGTGGATAAAGAATCCCCTCAATCAGGCCGCCAAGGTACCCACCTATAGGCATGTTAGAGGCGGGGAAAAACAACTTGCTTATTATGGAAAACAATGCGGATGAAGAGAGGAGCAGACCGGTTATTCCAGCGACAAGAAAGGGAAGACGGCTGAGCCGGGTGGAGGAGAACAAAGTCATCGTTGCCGAATAAAGCAACAGAATTACCGGTAGAAAAGCTGTCAGTCCAAAAAATGAAAAAAGATAATGGGCGGTGTAAAAACCAAATGAACCGCACCAGTTATCCGATGGCTTTTGCAGGACTGGTGATTCGGAATACAAAGGGAGAGAATAGCTCAGTAAACAAAGAAAAAGAAAAACAGCAAAAAAAAGCAGTGAAACAGCAAAGACCTCCCGCCCAAGTCGTCCATTAGGCTCTAATTCCTTTGACAACGGCATAAGATGTTATTTTTATTTATTTTATTTATTATCTTTATTATCCTCAAAGGCATCCAGTATGCCATTTATAAAGGCAACCGCATCCTCAGTTGAGTAGCGTCTGGCAATCTCCAGAGCCTCATTTATGGCGACCTGAATCGGGACATCGTCACAGTATAATATCTCCCAAGCTGCAATGCGAAGAATATTACGATCAACAACCGTCATCCTCTCCAAACGCCAGTTATGGGCGTGCTTTACCAACAGCTCATCAATCGCGATACAGTTACGAAAAACCCCTTCAACAATCTTTTTTGCATAGACAACAGATTTTTCTCCGGTATCAAAATTAGAAGAAAAGGTTGTAAAGGCAGCATCCAGAGTTTCTTCGTCCCATGTGCCACCCTGGAAACCATGTCCATACAGGAACTGGAGGGCATTTTCTCTTGATTTTCTACGCATTGCCAGGTTACAGGGAACAGGTTACAGGAGACAGGGAACGTACAGCCTGTTCAATAAAAATATTCATCAACCAACATCCTCTAATAAATTAATCATCTCAAGGGCGGCTACAGCCACATCAGAACCCTTATTGCCGGCCTTGGTTCCAGCTCTCTCAATGGCCTGCTCAATGGTCTCGGTGGTAAGAACTCCGAACATCACCGGCACCCCTGTCTCTAACATAACCTGGGCTGTTCCC
>CAZEMY010000257.1:0-3056 GCA_964513405.1 uncultured Desulfobulbaceae bacterium | reverse complement strand
AGAGAAGTTGCAGAGTTCAAGCAACAGCATGTCAATGAACTTCCAGAACTGTTCCGGATTAACATGCAGAGCCTGAGTAGCGTAGAGCAAACCATTGAACGGGTAAGCAGTGAGTTAAGATCTCTAAAAAAACAGGAAGGGTTCCTCATCACCCAACTTGCCGGGACTTCTCCCCATATAGACACCATAGACAGCCAGATCCGTAATAGGGACATGCTGCAGAGATTAAAAGTTGAGCTGTCCGGTCTACAGCAACGATACACTGACCAGTATCCTGATATTGCCACCATTAAAGCCCAGATCAGAAAGCTTGAAACGATTGTTGAAAATGACAGCAATTTAGAAAACACATCGAACTCAATCCAGACCAGTCGACCTGACAATCCTGCATACATAACCTTAAATGCCCAGTTATCCGGTATACAGGCCAATGCTAAAGCCCTGGAAGATCAGATTACAAGCTTTGAAAAGAGAGCTGAAGCGTATAAGGAGCGAATCAGAAAAACCCCTCAGGTGGAAGAGCTTTATCTTGTCCTGATGAACCGGCGAACTTCTCTGCAAAACAAGTATAATGAACTTATTCAAAAACACCAGACAGCCAGAATAGCACAGGAGCTGGAAAGAGATCAGAAAGGTGAAAGATTTACCCTTATCGAACCGCCAAGGTTACCGGAGAAACCGGATAAGCCAAATCGAATAGCTATCTTTGTTATAGGGTTCATCCTCGCCAGTGGTGCCGGGGTCGGTTTTGTGGCCATCCGTGAATTTATGGATAATTCTGTCCGTACCTCTGAATCGCTGTCTGCCCTGACCGGAGCACCGGTACTGGCAGGAATTCCCAAAATCGTAACCAGAGAAGAGCGGCAACAAAAACGAAAAGGGAAAATAGCCCTTTTAATGGCAGTTATCATTGCCATATGTGGTGCTGTTGCCGCTTTTCATTTCTTTGTCATGGATCTGGAAATATTTTTGGCAAAACTGACAAGGAATTTAGCCGCCTTATAGAATGAAGAACATAAAGAGTATAGGGGACTGAATTTTTTTTCGAGTCTTTTTTCGAAAATCATTCTGTCCCCGGTATTAGAACAGTTAAAAATTTTTCTAATATTTTTCAATAAAATTACTTTTTTTCACAATTGCTAACCAAAAATTAATATTGCCGGAATAGAGTGTACGATATGAATCAACAAGTAAAAGAAAATTCAACCGAGCTTCCGACTCCAGCCATGAATGGTGAAAAAAACAATACTCCTGCGGACTGGACGGCTCCAAGCTACAGCAAGTCCGGGCAGGTAAGGATTGATTATCGGCTTGCCGAAAAAAACCACTGTCTGATTGAGGAAAAAGCATGTCCAGAACTTGAAAATATAAAAATGCTCCGTACCCGCCTGCTCAGTCGTACCAGAGAAAAAGGCTGGCGAACCATTATGGTTACCAGTGCCAATCCCGGAGAAGGCAAGACCGTCACTGCCATCAACCTTGCCTTTGCCATGGCCCGCGAATACCAGCAGACAGTCGCCCTCGTGGATGGTGATTTACGCAACCCCGCCATTACCAAATACCTTGGGATTAATGCTCAACGGGGACTGGTTGATTATTTTGTCAACAGCACCCCGTTGCAGGAAATAATCCTCTGGCCAGGGGTTGAGAAACTGACCATCATTCCGGCGGGTAAACCGGTTGTCAACTCAACGGAAATCATCGGCTCTCCGAGCATGAAAGCGTTGGTCGCAGAAATGAAAGCCCGCTACCATGACCGCTATGTTTTCTTTGATTTCCCCCCCTTACTCACGGTTGCCGATGCGATTGCCTTTATCCCCCAGGTGGACTGTGTCCTTCTCGTGGTGGAGGCTGGTCGCACACCTGTACAGGATATTAACAGGGCATTAAACCTTATTCCTTCAGAAAAACTTCTGGGATTGGTGCTGAATAAAGAAGAGCGGGAACAGGTATCATATTAACTGTTCTTTTTCATCATCTCGTTCCCGTGTTCCTGCGTGGGAACGAGGGCGTTTCATATTAACAGTTTTTTTCTGGAGGCATCATGAAGAGTATTATTAAAGCAGAAATTCACTATGATGGGGAGTATTACTGTGGGATGTGTCTTGATTTTGATGTCTTCAGCCAGGGCAAGACGCTGGACAAACTGGTTCGCAACTTGAAAGAGGCAATCCGGCTTCATCTCGAAGAAGACATAGAGGAATCTTCCGGTTATATCGCAACCCCATCCCTGATTACCATGATGGATCTCGGTGAAATCCGTGTCTGACAAACTTCCGGTAATATCGGGAAAAAGATTGGTCATTTTTTTGAATGGTATGGGTTACCAGGTAATTAGACAGCTTGGCAGCCATGTTCGACTCGAAAAAATAACACCAGCAGGGTGTCATAAAATCACAATTCCAAAAAATGATCCAATTGCAAAAGGAACATTAAATGGTATTCTAACAAAAATTGCTGCCTGGAATCAAACAGATAAAAGATCCCTTATCCGTAATCTTAAAAGTTGAGTACCTTAAAAAAATGGGAAGCAATTCCGCTGAGCTTCCAATATGCTTAATCTTCCATGAAAAGACTACCAATCGGCATACAGACATTTGCAGATATTCGTAACGACCATTATTGTTACGCTGATAAAACTGCATTTATTTGTCAATTGGTTGAGCAGGGTAAGTTCTACTTTCTCTCCCGCCCCAGGAGATTTGGGAAAAGTTTACTAATTGATACCATTGCCGAGGCATTTCTTGGTAATAAGGAATTATTTACAGGGTTGTACTTAGATGACAACTGGGACTGGCAACAGAAAAGAGCCGTAATTAAAATTGATTTTGCTCAGGGTGTTCTGAGTTCAAGGGTACAATTAGACATTAATATTAGAGAAATATTAAATGTGATTGCAGAATGTTATGACATTCAATTAGCGCTTGAAGAGTCACATCTTCGTTTTGCAGAACTTATCCGAAAACTCCATAAACAGACAGGGCAACAAGTCGTTGTCCTCGTTGATGAATATGACAAACCAATCCTTGATAATATAACAGATACCGGAACAGCTA
>CAZEMY010000256.1:0-3104 GCA_964513405.1 uncultured Desulfobulbaceae bacterium | reverse complement strand
TTCGAGGGGATTGAGACTATGTTGCCATTCGAGAGCCTAGTGAAATTTTGATCAAGTCTGGAACATTGCCCCGATTCGAGGGGATTGAGACCGACCAATACGCTTTTTTTTCTAGCTTTCTGCCTTCTGCCCTTCCCCCTCCGGCAAATCAATCAGGTAATCGAAAAAAAATACCCCTGTGACCGTAAATAAAGAATAGAAACTTGCCTATGAACCATTTCGGCTTGAACCTATGATTTATGGTGATAAACATGCAGGCAGCAGCAGATAGTACAGGGTCCTTACCAACAGGAGAATATGACCTTTTTCTTGCCCGTCTCCTTAAAGCACCCATTGATGAACGCGGAACGGATTTCGTTCGTAAAGCCCTGAGCGGACAGAACCTGCTTGCCCATATTGATGAAAAATCCCTGTTACAGGTCGCAATAACAGCCCAGCAGCACGGACTTATAAAAGAGGCTGTTGGGGTCTTTGAGTATATTCATACGAATTTCCCAAACTGTGAAAATGGCTGGCGGCAACATCTTGAAATGCTCTCCATGCTGGGTGAGAGAGAAAAAATGGTTCAAGTTATGGCGAGAGGAACTGCCTGTATCGGCACTGCCCTTGCTGGTGCCGGTATTGACCATAATCATGAAAGCATAACCGGCGAGCTTGCCGGGGAAGAAGATGTTACCGCTCCTTTTCAGGAACTACGGGAGGAGGAAGAACAGGTTAAGCTGTTTATGCGTGTTTTCAGAGGAAAAGAAGAAGCCTTTGCCAGACAATGGGTGAACAGACAGGAAGAAAAACAGGGGTATGTTCCGGTACACCGTCCCATCCAGCCGGTGGATATTCGCGAACATCTTGACGGGCGAAAAACCTATGGTATCTACCTGCTTAACGAAGAAAGCATGGTCTATACGGGGGTGATCGACCTTGACCTTATAAGTCGTCTTCGCAACCCACAGGAAAACTCCCGCCATAAAAATGCCATCCGCCGGGAGGCAATATATCTGCATAAACAAATAATTACCATGGCAAAGGACGCAGGTCTGGACTGCCTTGCCGAGCTCAGCGGCGGCAAAGGGTTTCACTTCTGGTTTCCTGTTAAAGAGCCGGTTCCGGCTGCGGTTATGCGTTCTGCCATTGGCCAGCTTGTCGGCAGGCTGAAAGACGACATGGAATGCTACACCATGGAAATATTCCCCAAACAAGATAGACTGACCGGCAAAGGGTTTGGTAATTTGGTAAAACTTCCGTTGGGCATCCACCGTGGCAGCGGTAAACCTTCCTGTTTTGTTCTGGCGGCAGACAGCAGCCGAAAAAGCCAGTTTGAGCTGTTATCCATGCTGAACCCGAATGAACCGGAAACATTGATAAACCTTGCCAACAAGCATCGTATGGGAGAAATTGTTGTCCATCCCCGTCATGCCGCCCGGGCAAAAGATTTTCCGAATATGGTCAAGCTGGAGTCAAACTGCTCCATGCTTGCCCGGATAACCACATCTGTCCGCTCGACCGGAAAAATGTCCGTGCGGGAAGAAAAAATTCTCCTCGGAACCTTGGGACATCTGCAGGATGCCCGTCCTGCTCTTCATAATATTTTTTCATGCCTGCCTGAATACAACCGGGCCCTGCTTGATTACAAAATCACCAAGGTACGGGGAACAGTGCTTGGCTGCAAACGGATTCACAGCCTGCTTGAGTCTCCGGGAGAGCTTCATTGCCGATTCAATGGCGACGGCTACCCCCATCCCCTGCGTCATCTTGATGGCTTTGATCAAGTGGATGAGGCAAAAAGTGAAAAGGTTGAGAATCTAAAAGATGCCCTCGTCTGCCTGAAAACAGCCATCAGACAGGTTGAGAGATTTATATAACAGAAGCCAGAAATCAGAATAGAACAGTTTGAGATATCATTCCTCCAGACCCCTAAAAAAAAGAAAAAAATATTTTCCTGACCGTAAGGAAAGGTAGAAACAAAAAATTACATTCTTTTCTTTTTTCTAATGCCGGAGAGGGTAAAATCATGACTGCAACAGCCAATGCAATTGACACCAGTGTTGATAATTCTGCCAGAATAATAGGACATGTTGAACTGAAGCAGCAGAGAGAAGCGGTAGCTCATCCGGTAGATGGTGATGATTTCCTTACTGAGCTGGCAAGAGTCCCCTGGACAGGTGAACAACTGAAACGGGATTTTTCCCGTATAATGACAGAGATTAAAGAGCTTGAGGCGGAAAATCGCTGGGACGACATAATCTCCCTTGTTCACCCGGTTGAAGAAAAACTGCCGGAGTTTATTCAGAGCGGCATGGCAGTTGAAATCCGCCTGAAAGCATCTTTCTCCCTGGGACGGGCCGCCCGCAATAACGAGGCAATTTCCTGCCTTGCCCCGGTCATAAAAGATGAACCGGAAAATGTCATGGCCCATTACAATATGGCATATACCGCCCTTGATGCGTTGTTCTCTGCAAAAACTTCCCGGCAGCCCATGCCCCATCGGGAAAAGAAAAAATTTATTGAAACAGCACAGAAACATTTCAGCGAAGCCTGCCGGCTCCGTCCCGATTCGGTAACCTTTTTTTACCGCCACGGTATTCTTATCAAAGAAATTAAAGGGCAAAGCAAGCAAGCCATCGCTCTCTTTGAAAACGCCATTGTCAACTGGGAACAAAAAGACGCTGAAACCAGGAAAAAACAACACCAGCAGTTCCCCAAATATATAAAGGCCATGTATCACCTTGCCTCCTGTCTGCTGGAAAACGGTTCTCTAACCAGCAGTGCCGCCCTCCTTGAAAAAGTTATAGATCAGGATAAAAAACAAAATCATATGCACCCCCTGTTTAAACATTTTGCCATGGGTAAGGTTCTCCATGCCATGGGTAAGGGAAAACAGGCTATAGAACATATTGAACTTGCCATTTACCGTGCCGATCGTGGACAGCCAGTTGAGTAATGATTGGTGCGTGCCGGATGGCAAGAAGGCGTACATTCTAAAGTGGATTCAGAATGAAGAATGATACGACAAAAAAAATGCATTCCCACGCTGGAGCATGGGAACGAGGGGATAACACGAAGGAGGATTGCGGTAATGGACTCTTTGTTTATTATTGAACAGGGTA
>CAZEMY010000255.1:0-3116 GCA_964513405.1 uncultured Desulfobulbaceae bacterium | reverse complement strand
CCAGGTCAAATTTTTTCTTTTCCTTCTTCAATCGATATTCCTCGGAGTCTACGCTTACCTGTTCGACATTCGACATTCAATTTCAATCGCGAAATCATTGCGAGACATACATGCTTCTTTATCACTTTTTTGTATTGCACCCGTTAAGGAATGAATGTACACCCTTTAGGCATAAACTAGGAAGTGGGAGCAAAACAATAGATTTTAATTGTCTCGCTTCCCACTCTAAAATTACCAGTCAAATACATTTTTTGTACATATCGGTTTCGCTTACAAGGCAAAAACCATTTTCCCAAGAGCCGTAAAGAGGGGTATACAGATACCAATTGATACCACGGTGCCAATGCCAGTGGAAGAGCCAATATAGGCCGATGGATTGGCAGTCGGTATTGCCGCTCTAACTGTGGGAGGACCGGAAACATCAGAACTGGACGCGGCAACAATAGACAACAATATAACCCCACCCGGGCTTAGACCAACTGTCATGTGGGCAACATATCCCAGACCAAAACCAATCAAACCGTGCATAATTGGGCCGACAATTGCAAAAACAGTGTACCAGTGAGCGACCTTGGCCAACTCTTTAAAGCGCATGTAAGCTTCCATGCCCAACACCAGCATGATCACAGACAGAAACCCCCGAAATAATGGTTCATAAAATGAATCCAAAACTGATTGCGGGTTTGCCAGCAATCCTAACAGAATTCCAGCAATCAAGGCGGTAAGTGCTGAACTTGTCAAACATTCTTTTATAATATCCCATATGCTGGATTGCCTTCGGCTCTCTACTTTTCCGCTGTCCTCTGCTTTATTCTTACCCTCTTTATGTTGATACATACGAGCCATAACAATAGCAGTTATCAGAGCGGGAATATCCATAAAGGGATAAAGTGCCGGCACCCAGGCTTCGAATGTAATCCCCTCTTCCTCCAGAAAGATCATGGCTGCAACCAGAGCAGAGCCACTTACCGCCCCAAACAACCCTAAAGTGGCATAGGCATCATCTTTTTTAATTCCTGGCAACCGAGCCAGGGTCTGGGAACCCAGGAGTACAATTCCGGTACCAATAAGCATGCAGAAAATAATTGGTAACATCATGTCAAGAATGCTTGTGTCACGAATAACCAGCCCGGCACTCAAGCCAATTTTCATTAAAAGCATAAATACAGCAAAGTCATATATAGGTGTCGGGATAGTCAACCTGCTTTTAACAGACGCTATCAATGCCCCGGCAATTAAAAAAGCCAGGGTTGGCGATTGCAACTGGCTGATGAACTCTTTCAAAATTACCCACAAAACATCCATATAATTCCCCCTTACCCCACAGCCGGCAGATCGTGACTTCGTCTTCAGCAGTGGTTTGAAAAAATAAAGGTCTGGTCCTAACTTAGAGCATCAAATTAATTTGCCTACTGGGGGGTAGATGACAAAAACAGGAACTGTTTTCTCACTACACAAGCTGTTTATCAGCTGAAGAGCACCACTGACAAGACAATCCTACAAAAAAACAAATTGGAATGTCTTTAATTTTAATGACCGAAATTAGAACAAAACCCAACAATAACATTCCCCCGTGAAAACAAAACAACCAGATTCCTTTATTTTCAAGAGAAAATACAAACATTAACTTATGGTATATATTTTACTGATAACTGATCACGCTAACATTTTTTTTGTATTTTGTCTTGTTAAATAACAATCCTAAGTTGAACTGGACGAGTCAAGACACCTCTTACGGTGCTAATCATTTTAAACAATTACTTTTATCCAATCAACGGTATTCCGGAAAAACGGAAAGAGGGTGGAAGTTTGCATTAACATCACCACTTATATGATGTTATTAATGCCAACTTAAATGATATGCCGAGAATAAATCTGAGGAGTTAAACCTGTTGAACTAAGTCTCTAATTGAGAGATTTTTAAAAAACACTTTGAACAAAAAAAATCACACACCCCTAACATTGGAGATAAGTTTAAAAAAACTCCACCTCAGATGGCTGTTAATATAGCCATCTCACCTGTCTTCTGTTTCACATAGTTCGCTCAAGAATATAGCGGGAAATAGCACGCAATGGTTCTGCTCTCCCATCAAAATCTTTTAGGGAGGACAGACTCGTATCCACAGCCTGCTCTGCCATTTTTCTGGTTTTTCCAGCTCCAAAATATGCTGGATAGGTGGCCTTGTTGTGGGCTGCATCACTGCCCGCGCTCTTTCCGAGCTCAGCAGTTGTTGCAGTTACATCAAGCAGGTCATCGGTAATCTGGAAAGCCAGACCAACAGCAGCCCCAAAACTCCGCAGAGCGGCAAGCTCATCATGGGAAGCACCACCGCCAATACCGCCGGCAAGAACCGAGGCTGTAATTAAGGCACCGGTCTTACTGTGGTGGATGGTTTGTAACCGCTCAAAGCCAATATTTTCCCCTTCATTTTCCATATCAAGGGCCTGACCGCCAACCATCCCCAGCGAACCCGCAGCTCTGGCAATAGTATGAATTATTCGCAGGCTGTCCGCAGCATCAAGTAGGGTATTATCTGAATCAGAAAGCAATTCAAAGGCAAATGTCAGCAATCCATCTCCTGCCAATATTGCTTCAGCTTCGCCAAATTTTACATGGTTTGTAGGATGACCCCGACGGAGAATATCATCATCCATGGCCGGCAGGTCATCATGGATAAGGGAATAGGTATGAATACACTCAAGAGCACAGGCAATATAAAGAAGATTCTCTTCAATATCAGAATCTCTGCTCACGCAGTTTGCGGCAGCAAGGCAGAGAATCGGTCTGATTCTTTTACCACCTGCAAAGAGACTGTAACGCATTGCCTCAATGTGAGTACTGAACACTCCATCAGAGGGCAGCATCATGTCTGCAAGTGCCAGTTCAATTTTATTTTTTTTAACCTGCAGGTAATGTTTTATATCAAACACGCTCACCTTAACCACCATCTGAGTCTATAAATGGACATTATCTTTTGTTCTCTTGTTATCCTATCCATCAAGCTCTTTAATCTTTTCATAAATTTTTCCCTTCAGCACTTCAACAGATCCCCGACGAACAATCGGGGCAAACTGTTCCCTGTAGTTACGAACCAGACTTACTCCTTCAACCACCA
>CAZEMY010000254.1:0-3140 GCA_964513405.1 uncultured Desulfobulbaceae bacterium | reverse complement strand
GTAAAGGATACACAGATTTTGTTCTTATTGACCAGAGCAAACAACCTGTAGAAAATGTTAGTGTATGTGAACATGTTTCAAATGATTTATTTATCTTCACCGCAGAAATAATATTGCTCACACAGGTTAAATTATTTCAGAACCCTTACTTGCAGGGAAATAAAATCGGCTCTATTTTCTTAAACTAACATCCTTACAATGTCTTTATCCTAATTGCCAATATAAATATATCCCCTGAAAACCGTATGAATATGTTAATTAAGAATAAAGCTGAGGATACCGTTCTCCAGGAATCCCTGCTTAATTCGCCTCTTTTCTTCAGACTTCCATACTGCCTGCAACAGAAGCTCTATGGTATTGGTTCGCTATCCACATTTAACCGGGATGACGACCTGTTCAGGGAAGAACATAAAATTAAAACCATCTATTACCTTCTTTCCGGTACATGCAAGGAATTCTATATAGACGAATCCGGTGAAGAATATATCCGCCGCATCTACAGACCGGGCAATTATATTTCCCTCCACTCTGCTTTTAGCGAACAACAGCTCTATAGTTATTACTGTTCGGCAGTCACCGCAGCAACCTCCTATTCCTTTCCCCGGGAAAAACTTAATGAATTAATCAGCGACAATTCCCAGCTTGCCGGGAATGTCATCTCTATATTATCAGAAGAATATGAAAGTTCCTGCCGAAAAAGCTGCCTCCACAAAAAGCCGCAGGCCATGGCAAGAGTTGCCGGATATATACTCCGCAGAAGCAAAACTCTCTGCATCAGTCCAGATTGTCGCTGCAATTTGAAATCATGCCATGGTCAGATTGATATTCGCCCCATATCATTGTCCGCCAGCAATATCTCTTTATCAAGAGAAACTTTTTCAAGAGTACTCACACGGCTCCACCGCCAGAATATAATCAAAAACCACCGCGGTTTGCTCAGCATTATAGACGAAGATAAATTAAAAAAAATTTGCGGTATCAACATCAACCTGTAACCAGCCCCAGGAACTGCCTCGCTTCCCTCATCTTTTCATGCCCTGCTAAATGTGACTCAAATCACAGAACGCGTTTTGCATTTATGCTATACTTCTCGGTGAGAATTAGCTGGTACGACTATAATCTCAAAAGATAGGGCGATATGAAAGCAAATAAAGGTTTTACACTGCTCGAAATCCTGGTGGTCTTGGCAATCATGGGTTTTCTCATGGCTCTGGTTGCCCCGAAGATGGCCGGTATCACAGATGATGCCACAGATAAGGTGAGCGAGACCAATATCATGCGGATGGTCTCCTATATGAGGATTTATCTTGACCAGACCTCCCGTTTTCCTGAACATCTGACCAATATAGTTGTTCAAAGCGGTGGTGGCTATGAACTCCCGACCATTTCCGATTTAGACCCGAAAAATGGGGCAGAGACATTAGCTAAAAAATTAGATGATCGTAACAAATTAAAAATTCATATTCTCAGTGTTGCTGAAGCTACTGAACTAAACAAAATGGGGGTGGTTAATATTCTTAACCTTAACTCCTATGACAGATCACCGGTTACCGACACAGACCGGCACCCATCCATGAATCGGGGGATAATTAATGCCGGTGTCGGGGTTGCCATGATCGGAATTGGCAATCACAGTACCGCTGCCCCCCTTCCTGGGAGCGTGCATCAGAGGAAAACAACTGGGCAAGCCCTGAACTTATCGGCCGAATTATCCTCGGTATAGGTCCGGAGTCCGGGCTTATCACCTCCGGGCTGATTAACAAAGCCGCCTATTGTCCGGGCAATATCCGCAACAAGGACAATATTACCTATAACGATTACATCGTGGTACTGCCCCGCCTTCACGCCACCGTCAAGCTTGATGATTACCCGTTTGGCACTGATGTTCGAGCGGTGCAGTATAAAACACAGGCTGTGCCGCCCGGCAACGGTTACGACATGAATAGTAACCACAAGCGGCTGAAACTGCGTTCTTTTGACCTGAACAAAGCTCAGAAAACATGGGAACATACCATATTAGGTCCCAATGGTTTTCTCTTTCACGAGAGAGACTATAGCTGGGCTATTGACCTTGACGGCAGTGATACTATAAATTAACTATCAGCGTTTGACGGTTAGCCCTCAGGTACTGACTGATTATCCATCCATCTGTTTTTGAGCTGATCTCTGAAAATATTCCGTCCAAAGAAAGTAAAGCTCCCTCATTCCCATGCTCCGCGTGGGAATGCATACCTGAATCACCTTTTCTGTAACACCTCCCCATCCCCCCCTTGTCAGTTTTATCCGTTGGGTCTCGATGTCTCGCAAGCTCGCTTATCGGTTCCTCAACCCAACATACGGGGCTACAGGACTCGGCAAGTCCGGTTACGGCAGGGGCTGGCAAGAAAAATTAAAAAAAATGCTTTTTTTTTGCAATTTGTGATTTCGATCACGACATGCTCCTGCAAACTATGTTCTACTCCCCTTAACTTATCAAGGAGAGGAAACATTAAACAGATAATTTCAACCTGTTTTTAATCTCTAATGTTTTTTATACTTGGCAAAAAAGGACTAAAGTTAAAAAAATGGCTGACAACAACGGACAGGTAAAAACAAAATTGACCGCCCTATATGACGAACTTTTTTCCCATGAGGGTTACGGTCATATTGAAGTAGATATAAAGATTCTTCGTCGCGGACAAAAGGAAGTAATTATCCGTTGCGGCAAAGAATACAGATTTGTGGTTGATTTTCCCGCGAATTCAGAAAAACCAAAAGAGACGGACAGGGCAGAGGTCTCTGCCGTCACAGAGAGCTGAAAAAGGCGGGATTTAACGAAACCGGGTTTCCGTCTTGGTTTCGTATGTAGATTCTTTGCTGGGCATAGGGCCTGGAAAGAGAACACACTTGGTCGATGGGGCATCGGCAGGTTTTTTTGGTAGTAAGACAGAGTTGTACATTTATGACTCGCCGGTTGTCGGCGGGTCGGATTGAAAAATGGCTGCCTTGACCTGTGGGGGGGGACGGAGCCAAAAAAACTTTTTTACAGGAGATAGTGCAATGTTTACGAAAGGAAAAATGAAAGACAGTGCAGGTTTTACCCTTTTGGAAATCCTGGTGGTTCTGACCATCATGGGTTTTCTCCTCGCCATGCTTGCTCC
>CAZEMY010000253.1:0-3145 GCA_964513405.1 uncultured Desulfobulbaceae bacterium | reverse complement strand
CGGCAGTGGAAACCCTTGGCAGTACCACTATTATATGTTCCGACAAAACCGGAACCCTGACCCGCAACGAGATGACCGTCAACAAACTCTGGGCTGGTGGCGAAAATTTTGAAGTTACGGGTATCGGCTATATGCCGAAAGGAGATATTCAACAGAATGGGGTGGATGTGGATATTCACAGTAATCCCCTTCTCTCTGAGCTGATACTATCAGGTCTGCTCTGTAATGATTCTCTTTTAAAAAAGGGCGAAGAGGGCTGGAAAATTGAAGGTGACCCCACCGAAGGTTCATTATTGGTGGCAGCGAAAAAAGCCGGTTTTGATTTTGATAAGCAAAACAATGATAATCCCCGCCTTGACACTATTCCTTTTGAATCTCAGCACCAATATATGGCCACCCTGCACAGCCGAAATAACGCCACAGTTACCTACATGAAAGGTTCTGTTGAGAGTGTCCTGGCAAGATGCACTACCATGGGAATAAATGGCAGGCAGCAACCTGTGGATAAGGACACCATACATGACCAGGTGGAGAACATGGCAGGACAGGGATTACGGGTATTAGCCTTTGCCAAAATGGAGAAGGAAGCCGGGGTTACGACCGTTGACCATGGTGATATTGAAAATGGCATGGTCTTTATAGGTTTACAGGGCATGATAGACCCACCCCGGGAATCGGCTATTCAAGCGGTGCGTGAATGCAGAAGTGCAGGAATAAGAGTGAAGATGATTACCGGTGACCATATTGTTACGGCTGCTGCCATTGCAAAGCAGTTAAACCTTGATGAGACCTTGTCTGAAAAAGCTCCGCCAGCGTTCACCGGCAGTGAACTGGAAGCCATGTCAGAGGAGGAGCTAAGCCAGGCCGCCAAAAATGCGGCTGTCTTTGCCCGGGTTTCCCCGGAACAGAAGTTGCGGCTGGTTGAGTCTCTGCAAAATCAGGGCGCAGTAGTCGCCATGACCGGGGACGGGGTCAACGATGCCCCAGCACTGAGAAAGGCTGACATTGGCGTGGCAATGGGTATCACCGGTACCGAGGTCTCAAAAGAGGCCGCCGACATGGTTCTCACCGACGACAACTTTGCCACAATTAAAGCTGCTGTGGAAGAAGGACGGGGCGTGTTTGACAACCTTGTCAAGTTTATCTCATGGATTCTGCCGACCAATGCCGGTCAGGGTCTGGTTGTTATTGCCGCAGTGGTACTGGCAAAACCTTTACCGATGCTGCCGGCTCAGGTGCTGTGGATTAACATGACCACGGCGGTGCTGCTTGGTCTTGCCCTTGCCTTTGAGCCGCGGGAACCCGGAACTATGAGCCGTCCCCCCCGACCGCCGTCTCTGCCAATTCTCAGTGGCGAGTTGATTTTTCGGATTGCTCTGGTGGGTTTTATGCTCCTCATCGGGAGCTTTGCTCTCTTTGAGCTGGCACTATACCAGGGAGCCAGTGAAGCTGAAGCCCGTACCATTGCAGTTAATGTCTTTGCCGTAGGACAGACATTCTACCTGCTCAACTGCCGGTCGATGCGTTTTTCCATGTTCAGGCTCGGGCTGTTCACCAACCCCTGGATATGGATCGGGATTGCTGCCATGTCTGTTGCCCAGTTGTCAATAACCTACCTCCCCTTTATGAACCGTCTCTTCCACACCGCCCCGATTGGTGGTACGGACTGGCTCCGTATTCTGGGGGTTGGGTTGATTATTTACTTCGTAACCGCTGCGGAAAAAGAATTTAGAAGACGCATGGAAAAAGCGTAACCGTTCACCACAGGTATTTATCATTTACAGAAAAGGAGTTCAGAACAAGTGAAATGGTCCTGGAAAATCGCTCGTCTTGCCGGTATTGATGTTTATATTCATGCCACTTTCTTTATCCTCATTGCCTGGATAGCTTTAAGTTACTGGCAGATGAGTGGAAATCTGACAGCATTTTTATCCACTGTCGGGTTTATTGGCTTGTTATTTTCCTGTGTGGTACTCCATGAGCTTGGCCACGCTCTGGCGGCACGGCGTTATGGCATCCAGACCAGACACATAACCCTGCTGCCCATCGGCGGGGTTGCAATGCTTGAAAAAATGCCGGATGACCCTAAAGAGGAGATTATTGTCTCCCTGGCCGGGCCGGCGGTAAATGTGGCAATTGTAGCTGTTCTTTACCTGTGGCTCATTATAAGCGACACACTGGTTCCTGTTCATACAGCCTATTTCACCGGCGGATCACTTCTGGAGAAGTTGATACTGGTTAATATTGTCCTTGCTGTTTTCAATCTGCTCCCGGCTTTCCCCATGGACGGAGGAAGAGTATTACGGGCGACCCTGTCAATGCGGATGGATCGTAACCGGGCCACTCGGATTGCCACCTCGGTGGGACAGGGAATGGCCATTTTTTTCGGTTTTATGGGTCTGCTTTACAATCCCTTTCTGGTTGTTATAGCCCTGTTTATATGGATTGGAGCTGCGGCTGAGGCCGGGCAGGAAGAGGTAAAGTCAAGCTTGTCAGGGATGAATACGGGCCAGGCCATGTTGACTGACTTCCAAATACTCTCACCCGATGAGTACCTGTCCCGTGCCATTGAGCTGACCATGGCTGGCAGCCAGAAAGAGTTCCCCGTGCTTGTCGATGGAGTTATGGTTGGAGTACTCACCCAGACAGATATGCTAAGAGGCTTACAGGCTCAGGGAGAAGATGCCCTGGTGGGCGACTGGATGGAGAGTAGAGTGAAAAATGCTGACATTAACGAACCCCTCGAGAGTGTTCTGGAGAGGCTCAAAGATTGCGAATGCCGCCTGCTGTCGGTAACCGATGCCGGCAGGATATCGGGAATAATCAATCTCGATAATATTATGGAGTTAATCAGGATTCAGACCGCTTTGCGGGAGCGGAGATAATCCAAAGGAACCAACACAATGGGGAGTTAGCGTAATCAGACGGTCATGGTGATGCCTGATTACGCTAACGCCTTTCCCATTTATCTGTTTTTTATTTTGTTTGGCTTCCCCGTGTCTTTCATTTCTTTACATTTGATTCGCTAATTCGACCTTATAGTTGTTCCAAAAAGTAGAAGGCGACACCAGAATGGTGCCGCCATAGGTAATGATGATAAGCTGCTGATTTGTTGATTTAAAAGCGAATGTCGAATGTTGAATGT
>CAZEMY010000252.1:0-3171 GCA_964513405.1 uncultured Desulfobulbaceae bacterium | reverse complement strand
CGACACAGCAAGGCCTTAGCGTAATCCGACAACACGGTGAGAGTCGGATTACGCTAAGGCCTTGCCATCATATATTTTTTGGGTTTGATTGCAGTCTTTTCCGTTTATCATCTTTTTGCGTTGTATACGCTAATCCGACCTACGCATTTAAACCTTTCTCTTATGTAGAGAATCCAGTTAAGGAGTGGAGGATTGCTTAAATTATCCTTTATCAGATTGAACTCTGTTTGTTTATCGCTTTACATCAAAACACACATTAGACCCACCACCAAAGTCAGGAGTAAGACACTAACTAACCATCTAACTATTGGAATATTAGAATGAATAATGAACAAAAAACAAAGTCAGTCATTGAGCTGGCAACATTTTATGTGGGAAATGCCCTTTGCGGCATGGATATTCTCAAAATCCAGGAGATCAACAAGTTAATGGAGATGACCAGGGTTCCCCAGGCCCCGGAATATGTCACCGGCATTCTCAACCTGCGTGGTCAAACAGTTACCATCATCGATCTGGCCAGGAAACTTGGGCTTGGGGAAACTGATTTTGATGATGATCCCCGAAATATTATTGTCAATGCTCTCGGAGAACATATCGGTCTGCTGGTCAAGAGCATCAGTGATGTGGTTATGGCTGACCCTGACCGCATAGAAACTGCACCAGCCAATATGAGCGGGATTCAGGGGAGTTTTTTTACTGGAGTTTACAAAACCGAAAGCAAACTTATTGGCATTCTCAATGTGGACGAGGTACTCAAGCTTGACAGTGATGGGAATAAGTCCATGCGGACTCAATTTGATAATTAGGTGGGGGAGTTAAATTGCGTCATTACCCCTAGTTCCCACGCAGAGCGTGGGAACTAGGGGTAACGAGAATACACCGATAATTTGTCTCTCTTCTCTGGCAACACCAGTGCGGTGTCGCCGTTCGCCCTGTATGCACTCCACGCAAAAACAACTCCAGCTCCAGGTAGAGAAAAATTAAAATGTTAAATAAAAAAATAAAAATTCTCGTGGTGGACGACACCATTGTCTATCGAAAAGCAGTCAGTGATGTACTTGCGGAAATCCCTGGGGTAGACGTTGTCGGGGTTGCCCATAACGGCAAAATTGCCATGGCCAAAATAAAATCTCTCAAACCTGACCTCATCACCCTCGATATAGAAATGCCGGAAATGAACGGCATAGAAGTTCTGAAACAACTGCAAAAGGAGGCACCGGATGTTAGTGCCATAATGGTTTCCACCCTGACTTCCGAGGGCGGAGCAATGACCATGAAAGCTCTGGAGCTTGGAGCTTATGACTTCCTCCTCAAACCAAACACCACCAATATCAACGATTCCAAAATAGAACTCCGCACCATGCTCAGCCCGTTGATCAAGGCTTTTCAAAGCGGCAGGACAGCGGTTGGAGCCGGGGCAAAAACAAAGTGTCAAAGTCATAGAGCTGTTTCCCAAATCAAGCCGAGCATCAGCAGGCAGCCAAGGGCTGTGACAGTCCGGAGACGGGGAAAATCAGAAATTATAACTATCGGTATATCCACAGGCGGGCCCAACGCATTGGCCCAAATGATGCCCATGCTGCCTGGTGATATAGGAGTACCAATTGTCATCGTTCAGCATATGCCGCCGGTTTTCACCAAATCACTGGCTGATAGTCTTAACAAGAAATGTGCCCTCACCGTTAAGGAAGGGGAGGACGGAGAGCCAATTAGAGCTAATACAGCCTACATTGCCCCGGGCGGAAAACAGATGAAGATTGTTGCCTCAACCGACGGCCTTAACCGTTTAATTAAATTAACAAATGACCCGCCTGAAAACTCATGCCGCCCGGCAGCGGATTATCTGTTCCGCTCTGTGGCTGATTATTTCGTTGATCGGACAACAGCTGTAATTATGACGGGAATGGGAAGTGATGGAACCAAAGGACTTGAAATTCTTAAGAACAAGGGTAGTATTATAATTGGTCAGGATCAAAGTTCCTGTGTAGTCTACGGGATGCCAAAGGTTCCGGCTGATAAAGGACTGATTGATATTGTTGCCCCGTTAAATAAGATAGCTGCTGAAATCACAAAAACAGTTAAATAACCTCGTTGACAAACTCTATGATTAAAATTTCTCAGGAAGAGTTCAAGGTCATAGCCAAGTATATTCATGATATATCGGGGATACTTCTCGACTCTTCAAAAAAATATCTCCTTGAAACCAGACTGTCCACGGTGGCCCAGGAGAACGGCTGCAACAGTTATATGGAGCTGCATCGAAAGAGCAGCCGTGATCCCGGCAAAATCATTGAAAAAAAAATCGTTGATGCCATTTCAACCAATGAAACCCTTTTCTTCCGTGATAACGGCCCTTTTGAGCTCCTCCAGCATAAGATTATCCCGGAGCTTATTGATGCCCGCAAGTCAGCATCGCCCCTTGTTAAAACGCCAGTCAGAATATGGAGT
Source organism: uncultured Desulfobulbaceae bacterium (assembly GCA_964513405.1). Classification (GTDB taxonomy): domain Bacteria; phylum Desulfobacterota; class Desulfobulbia; order Desulfobulbales; family Desulfobulbaceae; genus DRLX01. The sequence continues at coordinate 723 of CAZEMY010000252.1, read as the reverse complement.
GCTGCCGCTTCCACGGGTCAGGAACTTTATTCAATCGCCATTGTCCTTAAAGAGCTTCTTGGCAACACTTCCAAGTATAATATAAAGTTGTTTGGCACGGATATTTCCGACTCTGCAATCAAACAGGCCTCCATGGGCAAGTATAATAAGTTTGAAATAGAACGAGGCCTGGCAAGGGATAAGCTCAATAAATATTTCACCTTAAATGGCAACTTCTGGAAGGTAAAAGATGAGATAAGAGCCTTGGCAAATTTCAGAAAAATTAACCTTATGCAGCCTTTTCAGGGGCTGGGAAAATTTGACATAGTCTTCTGCCGTAATGTTGCCATCTACTTCTCCGTCCAAGACCGCAAAAGACTGTTCGACAAGATTGCAGATATTCTGGAACCGGACGGTTATCTTATCATCGGAGCAACAGAGTCGTTAACCGGTGTATGTCCCCGTTTCAGGCCAAAGAAACATTTAAAAACTATTTTTTACCAGTTAAAATAAACAGGCTGTGATTATGCTTTTTCGTAACTGTTCAGGAGCACCTCATCTGTTACAGTGCGGTGGTTTTGTTAAATCAAGGTGCTACCTTAAATAGTTACCTTTTTTCAAACTATCAAAAAATAAGCCAGCCATCTCCAGCGGAGAATATGCGATGACCATACCTTTAACCATGTCCCTACTTGTTGCTGATGATGACCCGGTAATCCGTCGTCTTTTTGAAAAAAGACTTAC
>CAZEMY010000251.1:0-3177 GCA_964513405.1 uncultured Desulfobulbaceae bacterium | reverse complement strand
TCACACTGGTATTGCTTCACTTTTCCAGATTCCAGAATCATGGTTTTCAGGCTGCCCCAGTTATCTATTCGGGCAAGCAAAGCCGGTAAAAATTCCCGCCAGGGATATTCTGCTATTTCCTCTTCCCGCCTTCTTTTTTCTTCTTCAATCCGTTTTCTTTCCCGCTCCTCTTCTTCACGCAGGCGGGCAATCTCCTCAGTTTTCCGATGGTGCAGTTCCACCTTTTTCTGCTGCTTATCCTGCCAGGATGAAAAATATGCCTGTTTTCTGCTTTTATTTTCTGCTCTCTCATCGGCATCAAGGAGCGAAAGAGAAAGCCAGCCAAAAGGACGAAGCCCCTGATTACTGCCTGGCTTATCGCTGTCCGCCGCCAGCCAGAGGGTGGTGCCGTGGTCAAGGGTTTTAAAGCTGTTTCCCTTGCCCTTAATCTTTATCTCCCTTTGACCGGCAACCGTAACGGATTCAGCCCCGCAATGTCTACCTATGCGAATAAGGCGGCTGGCATTGTCTTTTCTGAGCTTTTCAAGCAAATCCGCCCTGCAACCTATTACGGCAAGTTCCCGGTTTTCCCTTTTCATCTCCCCTTTATAAAAAGAAAGAGATTTTTCAAGTTCCTCAAGCGAAACCGCTCTTTTTATTCCCGCCCCTATATGGGGTTGGACGGTTATGGTACCAATAAACTCCGCCCCCGGCTCTATGACCTCTAAAATCTGATAGGGGCCGCCCGCCTCCCGATCGGAAGGTTTTTTCTTCCCGTTCACGGCGTAGACGATTTCCCTCTTGCCCTCTCCGAGCAGTTGAAAATCGCTTACCTTTATCAGCCGGAAGGGGTCAGTTTCCATGTTCCTTTGCTGATAATCAAGCAATTCCTGCTGGAGATTAGCAGGGGAGTGGCTGCTGCCATTATTGCGAGAATTCAACACCGCTGTCCGCAATGCTCCCTTGATGGCAGACCCGGGAATATAGGGACGGGTAAAAAGAGGTTCAAAGGCGGTTCGATTTATCAGAAAATTATTTAATTCCTGTTCGATATACTTATCCTTAAGCCTCAAAACCTTATTGTAATGATTAACAAAAGCGGAAGAGACCCCAATCCGCTCCCCCCGGATAATCCCTTTGTTGCGGTTAATAAACTTATATATTTCCAATAGGGAGGAAGTGGTTCCCCTACGGCATATCCGGGAATATTTTTCCAGTTCGTCCTTCTCCATACTGGCAAGAAAATCAACGGTCTCAAAGGCAAGCAACTGCCGACTGCCCTCATCCACAACAAAACCGGTTGGCTCATAGACTTCACCGCAACCGACATGAAGCGGACTAACCACCTTCATCCTGTAAAAATATGTTTCACTTTTCATACCTTTTATCCCCCTTAAACCGGTAAGTACAGAGAGTACCCTTGGGTTACTGTCTTTTTATCCACGGCGGAAACTCCATTTACAGCCATACCGAGGTATGGTCTTTCCCAAATACCGCCAATCCCGTCCCGAGGGTAAAGTACCGCCCCTTCATCCGCAGTTACCACCGGTTTTTTAAAAGGATTCGCCGATTGTGCCAGGGCGTTGCCATGTCTGCCAAAACGGGTGAAGGGGACAGCATGAGAGAGTGAAAAAGTTTCTTTTTGAGGTACACAGGGGCCAAGAGTCCAGCAACCCTTATCGCTCCCGCCATCCAGAGGCCAGGGCTGCTCAAGAACTGATTCAACCGTAAACCGTCCCAAACCGCTACTGGCATCCCTGCCAAATCCCCAGGCACCGATGTTTGCAAAGGCGTTTTTCAACTGCTCCCGCCCCAGTATATCTTCGTTTACCGCAACGAAAATAATCAACTCAAGATCTGGTAAAAACTGAATATTATCATGGGAAAAAGGGGCAAACTCCCCGCTGCCAGTGGTCATGGTCATCCGGTTGATGCTGTTATGGGCCTGAACAACCGGATGGAAAAGTTTTTTTTCGTTTTCCGGCAGAAGACGCAGGTAACCGGCAGCATCACTATGGGTTTCCATAAAAAGCTCAAACAGCTCGGCATCACCCTTAAACCTTTCCGGGGAAATCCTGACGGTCATGGACTCCTCAACCAACAGCCATTTCTTTTTTTTATCAGCCTTGTGAGCCATTATCCGCTGGTGGCGATCCGGCAAAGAAGCCGGTGGCGATGTGCCAATACCCGCCGGTCGGGGCAGAGCATAGACCCGGGTACCATTTTCATATAATACCGGCCAGGCAGAGGAAAACACCGCAAACGGTTCTTCTCCGTATGTGCTCAGACACTCCTCAAGCCCGCCCCGCAGGAGGTGAGGATTTTCTGCGGCCTGCCAGCAGAAATGACCTAAAATGGTATCGCCTTTAAGCGGTGTGCCAAAAGGAGATACCGGTTTGACAGTTATCCCGTAGATTTTCATTTTATTTTTTTTCTCCCCGGTTATGGTGTTTTCTTCAGGCCAATGGAGAAACTCCGGCAAACCTGTCCCCCAGCCCGCTGTCGGCAAATTCAAAACGAACCCGTCCGTAACCACGGCTGCCGGAACCACCCAGGGCATCGAGCTCAAGGAGTTTCATCCCCGCCATAAGAAAATCAAGCAGGTTCTCATTTTTATCTTCTGCCATTTCCTTGATGGTGATTTTAAAATCAAAGCTGAAACCAGCCACCACTCTCTCTATAAAACGGGGATGCTCCGCCGTTCCCTTAATCCGGTCAATTGTATTTTCCGATTTAACCTCGGTGAACGACCAGTTATTGGCTTTTGCCATCGCCACGCTTTCCCTGCTTAGTGGACAGTCGGCAAAGGAAGCACGGGTGGGACCCACTTCTGCCATATCATCGGAATCTGCCCCGCTTGCCCCAAAAAGACGAAGTATTTTCAGGACTTCCTCCCTGTCCCCGCCCTCGGTGTTTTTAAGTCCCCCCGCTGCCACCGGTTTGCCCTGGGTTCTCCCCATCAAGCCGGAACGGATTTCCAGCAGGGAACGGATTTTGCCCTTGAGCGATGAACCGGGAATATACGGTTGACGGGTATGGGGATGGGTTACCACCGGATTATCGGTACCGCCAATATGCATTTCAGTATCGCCGCCGCCGATGTGGAGACCGGATTCAAGGATAATTTGGCCAGCTACCTCTTTAATGCTGATAAGTTTCATTTATCTGCTCCTTATAACAAATGGTTATTTTTTATTA
>CAZEMY010000250.1:0-3211 GCA_964513405.1 uncultured Desulfobulbaceae bacterium | reverse complement strand
GAAAGTGTTACCTCGATTTCGTGATTTTGTTCGGTTTCTTATTGCAACGGCACAGGGTATGATGAGCGAAAATATTCCCTGCGGCAAATGTTGCTAATGTTAACAAGGTTGATCCCTTTAATTGAGCCTCGTGTTAATATTATAGAGCTTGCTCCAAAGGGTACTGGCAAGTCATACATCTATAGCCAGCTTTCTCGTCATGCCTGGCTCATTAGCGGTGGTGTTGTTACCCGTGCCCAGCTTTTCTACGATATGAATCGCCAGCAGGCAGGTATTATTTCAAATTTCAATGCTGTAATCTTAGATGAAATTCAGACAATAAAGCTGAGTAATGAAGGGGAGATTGTTGGTGCTCTGAAGGGATACTTGGAGTCTGGTGAGTACCGGGTAATGAGCTTCCATGGTTCTTCTAATTCAGGCTTTGTTATTCTTGGTAACATTCCCATCGTAGATGAAAGACCAAGGGACGAAAATTGTTTTAGTGAGCTGCCAAAGTGGCTTAATGGTCATGAGGCTACAGCCTTGGATCGTTTTCATGCCTTTGTTCCGGGCTGGGAGCTACCCAGAATACAATCTTCTTCACTGTGTCAAACATTTGCGCTGCGAGCTGATTATTTTGGAGAGGTACTATATGCCTTAAGATCCAGTCAGGAACATATGGCATTTGTTAAAGATCATATGCAGTCACATGGTGACTTGCGTGATACTATAGCTGTGCAACGCTTGGCCTGCGGTTATCTAAAATTACTGTTCCCAAATTTGGAATCTATAACGCTGGAACAGTTTGATGAATATTGCCTGCAACCTGCCATTGATTTACGCTCGAATATTCGCAGGCAAATGGCAATTATGGATCCTGAATTTTCACCGAAGCTTGCTGATATTCTGGTTTGTTGAGGTGGTCGTGTGAATTACATCCACCTGAGGTTTTCTTGGCCTAAGGAATCTTAGGCTTTGAAATTACTGATATAGTTTTTCACCGGATGTAAACATTCGGATTGGTGAGAAACCAGTGAATCCGGCACTCAGTTTTGTTTTTCAAGTACTGAGGTCGTATCACAGGCCTGAGTGCCGGATGCGGGTGAGGCGAATACGACAAAAATGGCAGAAAGACAATCCAAAAAAAACAAGGAAGAAGAACAAGAAACATCACCTCCTGAAAAACACAACACCTGTTACCTGAATCCTATCACCTGAATCCTGTCACCTGAACCCTGCCCACCATCTCAGCAAGAAAATAATTCATCTGTTGATACCACCACGGCCAGTCATGGTTGACATCATCACCCCAAAAGTCTATCCAGGCATCAACATCCTTTGCTTTTAAAATGTTTCCCAGCTTCCTGGTATCTGCAATGGACTCTTCCTCCCATGCCCCCTGACCTGTGCAAATAATAATGGAACTTTGCCGATACAAATCAAGAAACCATGGATTATCAAGCTCAGCGAGATAATGAACAGGTGAATTATACCAAACCGACTCCAGGTCATTACCGGTGATGGCAAACTCTTCCCGATCAAGTCTGTATAGACCGCTCAAGGCAATAGTACCGGCAAAGACATCAGGGTGTTTGAGGAAGAAATTAACCGCATGATAAGCTCCCATACTACAACCGCTCGTCATAATCCGCTGCTGATCACTATGGCAATGTTTACGGATAAAAGAAACCACTTCATCAATTATATATCGGCTATACTGCTCATAACGGTCATCTCTATCAGCCGGTGACAGGTCAAAATCATACCAGGTATAGTCATCAAGACTTTCCACACAAAATAACTTAATCCGCCCCTCATTAATAAAAGGAGCAATGGCATCAACCATGCCCATTGTCTCGTAATCGAAATGTCGTCCCTGTGAACATGGAAAGACAATAAACGGTTGCCCAAAGTGACCATATACCTTTATTGAAAGTTCCCGGTTAAGACTGGGACTGTGCCAACGATGCTCTTCAGTATGCATTTTATTCCTTATTTTTTAAAATACCTTTTAAATCAGAATCAGGTGTGGGCATGAACGAAGCGGATAATTCCCCTGATTTTATCCATATCCGCAGAACGAAAGATATAACCAACATTGCCAAGAGCAGTACTGAAGACTCCAGGCACATTCCCGACCTCCATAATAAATTTTCCATACCCTGCCATGATATCATCGTGGCTGTGAAGGTAATTATAGTGGTTTTTACGGCTGATATAGCAACAATGATATTTCCTTTCGTACTCAAGGGGTACAACCCCATTAATCATTGTTTTCGCCCAGAGATCATAGACATCAATATCGCAACCATAATTAAACATATCCGTGGTGTAACCGCCGGGTGGTCTCATATTGACTTCAAGGGCAACGAAACTGCCCGATGCGGTTTCAAAAAATTCGATATGAAAAAATCTCTCCCGCACCTCAAAGGCTGCAACACAGGCACGCCCCGCCTTTTCCAGAGCGGGCGGGATTGCCCGCATGGAGGTGTAATCCATGTGGAGATCCTTATTGACAATATCCATGATTCCCCGACTGAACCGGTGAGCGGTGAAAAAAACCAGCTTACCGTCAGCATCGGTGAGACCGTCAAAGGAGACTATGTCACCATTAACAAATCCTTCGAGGATATATTCTTTCTCTGGTTTGTTCTTGAAAAAAACCTCCAGGTCTTGATCGTTTTTTATCCGAAAAGTATCTAAAGCCCCAACCCCGGCATCCGGCTTAGCCACGAGAGGGTATCCGGCTTCTTGGACCAGTTTACGGGCTTTGTCAAGGGTAGTCGCCAGCTGACCGGCAGCAACAGCAATACCTGCGGAGCGGAATTTTTCTTTCATCAGCGACTTACGCCTGATTGGATCAACTTCTCTGCCCCGAATGCCGGCAACATTGAAATCGTCACGAAGCCGTGCTTCCGTGGTCAACCAATATTCATTTAGCGACTCAATCCTGTCTATGCTCCCGTATTTATGGGTAAAATAGCCACAGGCCCTAAGAAGGCTATCGTAATCGTGGAGATCATCGATACGGTAATACTCACTGACCCCATCTTTTACTTCCGGCTCAAGATGGTCATGATCCACATCGCCTATGGCAAGGACATTGGCGTTTAAGCTTTTAAGTTTTTTGCAGAATTTGTGGTAATGGTGGGGAAAATGGGGGGACAGATAGACTATATTCACATGTTGTTTCTACAGTTATTTTTTTTGGATTAAATAACCCGCTTAAACA
>CAZEMY010000249.1:0-3217 GCA_964513405.1 uncultured Desulfobulbaceae bacterium | reverse complement strand
CTTTGTTTACTGCCGCCCAGCAAAATTAATGCCAACCGTCATTTGCGGTTATAGAAAAATCCAATGGGAATATACTCACGTCGTTCTGAAGAAACACTTGGTATAATAAGAGAACTATTCGCCTCTTTCATTTCGCGAAATTGATGGGGTCGAGAGGCTAACTTGTGTGCACCACTATCCGAACTTGACAAGCGTATTTTTTCAACATTGTCTAATCTTTGCTTTATTACCGGAATTGATTCAGCTAAAGGACGTTTTTCATCAGCAATCCATAAACAAAATCTTTTTGTTCCTTTTATAAACTCACCAGAGCCTAAAAGAACTCTAACCAACGGAAACAAATTAGGATAGTCAGACAACAGCTGCTCTTTTTCATGTTCGGAAAGAATCAAATTCCCTCCATCATAAGGCATATTCCCTTTAGACATACAAGGAACATCTGATAATGGTTTTGACCTTTTGTTTATGTAGACACCGCTAACACCATCAAATAAATATGGCGTTATATTTTTAGCATTGACAGTAGTATGATTACGATTAAATATTATTTTTTTCTTTGCTGAGCAGTTCCGTAAACCGACTACAACACAAGTCACCCCTGCGTTCCCCACGGCATTATTCGTCCATTTAAATGACTGATGGGCAAAAGCAATTTCCAAACTTAGATTAAAAACATTGGGCCATAGAATTATAACTTGTTCACCTTGACTCACTGAATTGGTAGAAACAAATGCCATCTGTCCATCAATTCCTGTAATAAACATAGCACCAAGCAAAAACCAGCATCCAATATAATCAAGATTTTTATATCCCTTCTTTCCGGAAAAAACCAATTCCATATCTGTTTTTTGCTCTGCTGACTGCATCCTTGAACCCAAATACGGAGGATTCCCCAAAATATAAATCTCAGTCCCCTCCTCCTTCGGGCAAACCACCTCCCAATCCAGCCGGGTAGCATTACCGCAAACAATATTACCACCATCTTGCAAGGGTAAAGTTGGCCTAGCATCATTAAAAACCGCCTTAAAGGCAAGATTCATCTGATGTTCAGCCAGCCACAGGGAAAGCTTGGCAGTCTCATGGGCAAAATCATCCAGTTCAATACCATAAAACTGAGTGAGTTTTATATTGCTTAATTGTCGAACCCGACCCACATGCTGCTGTCCGCCATAGAGCTTTTTGAAAATCTCAATCTCCAGCCGACAAAGCTCCTTGTAAACAATAATCAAAAAATTGCCGGAACCACAGGCAGGGTCAAAGATTCGCAGATTGCCAATCCGGGCAAGCAATTTCTTCAGCTTCACCCTGCTCTCACCTGCCTTTTCAAACTCCTCCTGAAGGTCATCTAAAAACAGCGGCTCAATCACCTTCATGATATTAACAACCGAGGTGTAATGCATCCCCAGATTGCCCCGCTGACTGCTATGCACCACGGCTTGAATCATGGAACCGAAAATATCCGGGTTAATCTCCTTCCAGTTCAGAGCACCACACTCAATAATAATCTTTCTCGCCTTGGCTCCAAAACGCGGTACGGGATATTCCTTTTCGAACAGACCGCCATTGACATAGGGGAAATTTTGCAGAAATTGCGGGTATCCTGCACGATCCTCGGTGCTCAGCACCTGAAACAATTTTTGTAGGCAAGGCTGCAAATCACTGCCGTCCGCATCGGTATGGGATGCCACCGCATTGGTGAACTGACCATCACTGAAAATCCCGGTATCTTCTCCAAAAAAGCAGAAGAGCAGGCGGGAGAGAAAAACATTCAGATTATGCCGTTCTGCATCGGTCTCGCGGGGATTCTCTTCAAGAATAATGTCATACAGCCAACCCATTCGCTCAGCAGCTTTAATATCCGCCAGAGTTTCACTTATCTGCTGCGTTTTTTCACGCCCTGCCCAGGGCAGAAAGAAGTCATAATGGCTGGCGAGTTTCCCCATCTTAATATCAAGGGTGTCACCGGTTTGGGTATCGAGTGCCAGCAGGGTTATGAAATCAGTAACAATTATAAAGCGGGGCTGTTGCCGGCTGATGACAGAGTCTTTTTTAAGTTTATCAATCAGAAGGTGGAGATCACCGCCTGACTCTTTTTTGAAAAAGAGTTTTCTCTTCCACAACACCTCACCCTCATTTTGGGACAGATTATAATCTCCCTTTTTCAAACGGGTTATAGACGCTTTGGGGAGGTTATAAGCGATAAGTAAATCGTAGATAAAAGTCTCTGCCCCGGGATTTGCAGCAAGGGATTGCAGGGTTACTTCTAATTTTTCTATATCCATAGATATCCATAGCTGACTGATAATCTCTTGATTTAACCATCAAAAAAAGCAATAATCATTAATTTACTTTGCGGCTCAGACTACACAAAACAAAGCACTCTCACAAGGAGAATGCTTAATGGAACACCAGAAATTATACAGTAAATCATACACAGAGGACTGCCCATGAATCTCCAGCTTTTCTTTACGGTTTTCTTTGTGGTGTTTGTCGCTGAGCTTGGCGACAAAACCCAACTGGCAACCATGCTTTTTGCCAGCGACAAAGAAGTCAGCAAGCTGACAATATTTATCGGGGCATCCCTGGCACTTATTGCAACCTCAGCCATAGGGGTGCTGGCTGGTGGTTTTATTTCACAGTTCGTAAGCGAAAAAACTCTCCACTATATTGCAGGGGTCTGCTTTATTATAATTGGCATATGGACTATCTTCAGGGGATGAGATTTTTATGAGTCACCATATGCAGTCACAGCCTGTACCTGCGTCTTTTTCTTCAGCAACTCTTCTGCCAAAAAACCACCATAAGGTTGTTCTGATTCTCTGCCATCCATGAGCTGGTAAGGGAAATTACCAGGCAATTCGAGAGTACCTGTCCATAACCAGACCGGCAGGTTTTTCCGATCGTTCAGGTGACCAAAAAATCTGGCTGCCAGAGCCACAAACTTAAATTGTTTTCTGTTTAAATGGGATAGAGGTGTTTTCCCACTGACAAAAATCGATACTGTCCCGTTTTCTTTGACGAGTAACTGGTTATTTTGTTTCTCTAATACGGATTCGGGCAGGAAATTAACCCCGCAAAGTTTTAGTTTACCAGTCTCCAGGATCGTGAATGTGAACATCGTCTGCCTGACAATCATTTTGTATTTCATGGTATTTCCCTCTGTTTGATTTTAAATGGTTTTGAACTTTTTTCTTGACTATACCAGAGGAGGGTACTC
>CAZEMY010000248.1:0-3374 GCA_964513405.1 uncultured Desulfobulbaceae bacterium | reverse complement strand
CCGTATAAATATTTCTTGGCAGGGTGCAATAATTGCAAGAGGATTGGTGGTGTTTTTAGATTTGAAGATACTTTTACCGCTTGGGATGCAAATATGCCAGGGCTTTTGTCTGAATTCGCAACTCAAGGTATGGGGGCTGGTTACAGTACTTACATGGATGGTATATTGTGGTCGAGCTTTGGTCCTGTGGCTGGGCTGTTTGCTGAATCTCAATCGTCTTCCATATCTCCTCTTGACCCGAATAATTACACTATAGCAATGGTAGGTACTCTCACCTATGTAGCTGGTCAAACTGGCTCAATAGATGCAGGTGTAGAGCCTATCCCAGAGCCAGCTACCATGCTCCTTTTCGGTGCTGGTCTTGCCGGTCTTGCCGGAGTTGCAAAGCGGCGCAAAGCCAAGGCTGCAGCTAAAGAGTAAACTTTAAGTTTGCAGGCTACAAATCTGATCTGAAAAGATAAGATTGGAAGATAAAAAAACCGCTTTGCCTTGGGCAGAGCGGTTTTTTTTGTTCTTTTTTCCCTGTTTCCGGATTATCGTTGTCCGTTTTGGTATCTGATTTATGTCTTGATGGCTTTATGGCTATGGTACCTTTGGATAAAATCCTGAAATATGGAAATATAAAAAAATATGTTAAATCTCATCTTTTCTCCCCGGATGCTGGTCTCCTTCCTGATGGGGTTCTCCTGCGGGGTACCGCTTCTCCTCACCTTCTCGGTTCTTCAGGCCTGGATGAAAGAGGCCGGGGTTGATCTCGCAACGATAGGTCTTTTCACCCTTGTAGGTCTGCCTTATACACTCAAGTTTCTCTGGGCCCCCATTCTTGACCGTTTTACCCTGCCCCTCTTTGGCCGCCGCCGGGGCTGGATGCTTACTTTTCAGGTTATTCTTGCCTTTGCCATTGCCGGTTTGGGGATGACCAATCCGGCAGCCAACCCCTGGTTAGTGGCAGCGGTTGCCTTTCTGGTCACCTTTTTTTCCGCTTCCCAGGATATTGTGGTTGATGCCTACCGCCGCGAAGACTTGAGTGATAAGGAACTGGGGCTCGGTTCCTCCCTCTATGTCAACGGTTATCGTGTGGGGATGCTCCTCGCCGGCAGCGGTGGTCTGATTCTTGCCGATCATTTCAGTTTTGGTCAGGTGTATTTGATGATGGCGGCATCCATGCTGGTCGGAGTTGTTACCACTATTTTCTGCCGGGAACCGGAGGTGGCAGAGGGTACTCCCAAAACTTTTAAGGAAGCTGTCCTCCAGCCCTTTATTGAATATTTCAGCCGGGACAGGGCCTTATTGATTCTCCTTTTTGTGCTTCTCTATAAAATCGGCGATCAGATGGCATCCACCATGACTATTCCCTTCTACCTTGATATAGGTTTTACCAAGACTGATATCGGGGCGATAGCCAAAATGTTTGGCTTCTGGGCAACTATTGGCGGTGGTCTCCTCGGCGGTATCCTTCTCCTTCGTTTTGGGATTGTCCCCTGTCTTTTTGCCTTTGGTTTTCTTCAGGCCCTGTCCACTGCGGGTTTTTCTCTGTTGGCGATTATCGGTGATAGTTTAAGTGTTCTCGCTGCGGTTATAGCCTTTGAAAATCTTAGCGGCGGCATGGGAACAGCCGTCTATGTCGCCTATATGGCATCACTTACCAACAAAAAATTCACTGCTACCCAGTATGCCCTGCTTACCAGTCTTATGGGGGTGCCAAGGGTTATTGCTTCTGCCCCCACCGGATTTATGGTTGAAGGAATGGGCTGGGTGTGGTTTTTTATATTCTGTACCTTGATTGCGATTCCCGGCTTGATTATGATTCGCTTTGTTACAGGTGAGAGAAACCGGTAGCCAGAAGGTAAATGTTCGGCTATCACCCCATTTTTGTTCTATTCGCCTCACCCGCATATGACTAATATAACGGGAGAGGCGAATAGAACAAACCTGGGGCAATATCCCAACATTTAAGAAAGCGTCGTTTTTCACTGGTTTCTCACCAATCCGAATGTTTACGCCAGAAGCCAGAAACCAGAAACCAGAAACCAGAAACCAAACAAAAATGGTTATAAAAATATACAACACCCTGACTAAGAAAAAGGAACCCCTTAAACCTTTGCAGGAAAACCTCGTCAAGCTCTATGTCTGTGGAATAACTTCTTATGATTACTGCCATATAGGTCATGCCCGTTCAGCCCTGGTCTTTGATATGGTGGTTCGTTATCTTCGTTTTCGCGGAACAGAGGTAAGCTTTGTTCGTAACTTCACCGACATTGATGACAAGATTATTGCCCGGGCAGAAGAACAGGGGGTGGATGCGGGCGAACTTGCCCGCCGCTTTATTGATGAATTTTATACGGATATGGATGCCCTTGGCGTACTGCGTCCCGATCTTGAACCGAGGGTCACTGAGCATGTACCCGAGATTGTCGAGCTGATTCAGGAGCTTGTTGACAAGGGGCTGGCATATTCAGTCGCTGGAGATGTTTATTACCGGGTGGCTGAGTTTCCTGATTATGGAATGCTCTCCGGTCGCAACCTCGACGATATGCAGGCCGGAGCCAGAGTAACTGTTAATGAAATAAAAGAAAATCCCCTTGATTTTGCTCTTTGGAAATCGGCAAAGCCCGGCGAACCAAAATGGACAAGTCCATGGGGGGAAGGACGACCGGGCTGGCATATAGAATGTTCTGCCATGGCGAGAAAATATTTTGGTGATTCGTTTGATATCCATGGCGGCGGCAAGGATCTTATTTTCCCCCACCACGAAAACGAGATTGCCCAGAGCTGCGGGGTCTCCGGCAAACCTCTGGCGGGTATCTGGATGCACCATGGCTTTGTGACCATAAAAGATGAGAAGATGTCAAAATCACTCGGTAATTTTCTTACCATCCGTGATGTCCTCTCTAAGTATTCCCCGGAGGCACTGCGGCTTTTTCTCTTTTCCACCCAGTACCGCAACCCCTTGGATTTTACTGAAACCGCCCTTAATGATGCCGGCGCTGCCCTTGATCGTCTCTACGATTGCTTAGCATTGTTGTCATCGCTTCTGATTGGAGAAGATGGCAGAGAGTCCGTTGTTTCAAACAAAGACAGGACAAAGCTGCAAAGCCTGCGGGAGCGGTTCTGCCAGGCCATGGATAACGATTTCAACACCGCCCAGGCTCTTGGCTTTTTGTTTGACGCAGTTAAGGTTATAAATAAGCTGGTTCGTCTCCTGCCCGCTAAACCGTCAGATGAAGATATTGCCCTGCTTGAACAGGGTGGCCGTGATCTGAGGGAACTGGCAGGAATCATGGGGCTGGCAGGACAGGATGCAACTTCTTATGTGGAAAAGAAAAAAGAAAACCTGCTGGCGGATATTTCTCTGTCCGGGGCAGAGATAGAGG
>CAZEMY010000247.1:0-3399 GCA_964513405.1 uncultured Desulfobulbaceae bacterium | reverse complement strand
TCACCTGAGATAACCACCTGTTTCTCCGAGTTATGATTGGCAACCACAACAACACCTTTACTGCAGCCATCAATAACCTCCTCAAGAGCGGAAATGTTCAACCCAAGGACAGCCCGCATCCCACCGGGATTGGCTGTACTCTCCCGCTCCATCAGCTCACCCCGTTTGGTAACCAGCCTGATAGTCTCTTCTTCACTAACCACCCCAGCTGCAAACAGAGCTGAATATTCACCAAGACTATGCCCGGCCACAAAGGCGGGGGTAAAATCAGCAGCAAGCTGACAGAGATGTTTGTAACATGCCATATTCACCATGGTCATAGCCGGCTGCAGGTGCAAGACTCTGGTCAGATCTTCCAGGGGGCCTGTAAAACATAGCTCTCGCAAGGGAAGTCCGCTCACCTCTTCCGCAATGGAGAAGAGAGAGCCGGCGTTTGAATCTGTATCCATAAGTTCCTGCCCCATGCCGACGAACTGTGATCCCTGACCGGGAAAAAGTATAGCTGTTTTCTTCATATTTTTAATTTTTATATTTTATAATCTGTTTGTATATAGCCAAAAAAATATCTGCCTTTTTTCACAGTTAATTAAGGCGTTTATATCAACCCGGACGGTCAAGACTTTTTTGTCTCCAGAAATTCCAGAAAATTCAAAAAAAGGAAGATCAGGACCCCCGTGGTTATCGCCGCATCAGCAACATTAAAAGCAGGCCAATGTCGATCACCGATAAAAAAATCAAAATAATCGACCACTGCACCATGCCTGACTCGATCAATCAGGTTACCAATTGCCCCACCGCTTATCAGTGCCAGGCTCACCGTGTACCAGCGGGATTCAACTGCCACTTTTTTATGGAGAAAATATATTGCCGTAAGGGCAACGGTAACCACTATAACGAAAAAAAGTGTGCGGTAAATAGAGGGCTGCCCCGCCATGATCCCAAAGGCTGCCCCAGTGTTGGTAAGGTAGGTGAGATTAAAAAAACCGGGAATTATCTCCCATGATTCGTGCATACTGAAATTTGCCAGTATCCACCACTTACTTATATGATCAAGAATGACAACCGCCATGCATATACATAAAAAACGAATGGTAAGCATTTAACCAAGCCCCCTTACCACTGCCAAACAACGCTCACATAAGGATGAATGTTCCCCGTCAGCTCCCACAGATGGCTCAATGACCCAGCATCTTTCACATTTTTCTCCATGAGAAGGACGGACAAAAAGTAACAACCCTTCAACCTCGTCCGCCGCAACAAATTCAAATCCGCCATCGTGATCTTTTTGCTCATCCCCATCAATAATCAGCAAACTGGAGACAATACACAATTCTTTAAGATGCCCCGCATTTTTGTTAAGAAAATCATAGAGTTCACCCTTTGCAGCAAGCACTACTTCAGCATCAAGTGAAAGCCCTATGACTTTGTCTCTGCGGGCAGCCTCCAGAACCCTGGTTATTTCCCCCCGCAAAGTCAGGAGTCGCTGCCACCGCTGTTCAAGCTCACTGTCTCGCTCAATATCGTCAACCTTTGGAAATTCAGTGAAGAAGACAGACTTATCCAGAGAATCATCATGGCCAAGTTTATGTAAATGTTCCCAGGCCTCGGCAGTGGTAAAACAGAGTACCGGTGACATCAGTTTAAGCAGTCCATCAAGAATCCGGTAAATAACGGATTGAGCTGCTCTTCGTTGTGGGTCGTCTGGAGTCGAACAGTAAAGCCGGTCTTTAAGAACATCCATATAAATATTGGAAATAACAACCCCGCAAAAATTATGGAGACTATGATAAATGGCGTGAAACTCATACTCATCATAGGCCCTGGTCACCCTCCGCACCAGCTCGGCATACCTGCTCAATGCCCAGCGGTCAAGCTCCCCCAACTCTGATACTGAAGTCACCATATCCTTTTCAGGGTTAAAATCAGATAAGTTGGAGAGCAAAAAGCGGATGGTGTTGCGCATCTTGCGATATGCATCGGAAACCCGCCTCAATATTTCATCCGAGACCTTGACATCGTCGTGATAATTTTCACTCGATACCCAGAGACGCAGTACCTCTGCCCCGTACTTATCAATCACCTCCTGGGGAGCAACAACATTACCCACGGACTTGGACATCTTTTTCCCCTGACCGTCCACCACATATCCATGGGTTAGAACTCCCTTATATGGTGTCCTGTCCTTGGTTGCCACCGAGGTAAGCAGGGATGACTGGAACCATCCCCGATGCTGATCGCTACCCTCAAGATAGAGATCCGCCGGAGATTGCAGGTTATCCCGCCGCTCCAATACCGCCGCGTGGCTGACCCCGGAATCAAACCAGACATCAAGAATATCACTCTCCTTGCGAAACGAGCTTGAACCACAGCCACACCTCTCCTCTGACCCGACAAAATCAGTGGCTTCATATTTAAACCAGGCATCGGCACCTTCTTTGCCAATTTTTTCTTCAATCCGGCTGCATACTTCCCTACTCCTTAAAACTTCGCCACAATCCTTACAGGTAAGCACTGTGAGCGGAACGCCCCAGGTTCTCTGCCGGGAAAGACACCAGTCGGGACGGGACTCAACCATCGAGTGTATACGCTGTTCACCCCAAGCGGGGGTCCAGGTTACCTTTTTAATCTCCTCCAGGGCTTTTTTGCGAAGATCATTTTTTTCCATGGAAATAAACCACTGTTCCGTGGCTCGATACATGACAGGCTTCTTGCATCGCCAGCAATGGGGATAACTATGGCTGATGAAAGACTCCTTAACCATATCACCAGCTTCGTTCAAATCCCGGTTAATTCTTTTATTAACCTCTGGTACATGCTCACCGACATATTTCCCGGCCTCTTTGGTGTAATGGCCGGTATCATCAACCGGAGAAAGAATATCAAGCCCGTAACGAAGCCCGGTCAGATAATCATCGGCACCATGACCAGGGGCGGTATGAACGCAGCCGGTACCGGACTCGGCGGTTACATAATCAGCCAGTACCAGCAGGGAATCCCGATCCATAAAGGGATGGCGACACTTTTTGCCCTCCATTGATGCCCCATTAAACGAGGCTATAACCCGGTAATCATCAATTTCAAATTCTGCAAAACATTTTTCAACTAGATCAGCAGTAAGTATCAATACTTCACCATTTACCTCCACCGCCGCATAGGTAAAATCAGGGTGAAAAGCAATGGCAAGATTGGCCGGCAGGGTCCAGGGAGTGGTTGTCCATATTAAAACAGAAACATTGCGTCCGCCAAGCTCAGGAGCTATATCGACGGGATCGCCTTTGAATGGAAATTTCACATAAACAGAAGGGGAGGTATGATCTGCGTAATCGACTTCAGCTTCAGCAAGGGCGGTCTGACAGGTTGAACACCAGTAAATAGGTTTTCGGGAACGAACAACAGAGC
>CAZEMY010000246.1:0-3409 GCA_964513405.1 uncultured Desulfobulbaceae bacterium | reverse complement strand
TTCGCAATAAGTCTCAAGGGAGGGGAGGCTGAAATTACGCTTTTAAGCAGGCTTGAGGATGGTAGCAAGGGGGAGCTTGGTGTCGTGGTGAAAAACATAGACTTCACTGATCCTCAGCTTGGGCATATGACTCTGGACGGTAATATGACAACGGCTATATGCGATATATCTTTCCTTACTCCTCTTAGCTATTATATGGTGAATGCCAGCGGCGGATTTTCTGGTAATGCCAGCTTGTCGGGAACAGCTGCCGTTCCGGTTGTTAATGGGGACTTCGCCCTTGATGATGGAGAGATTTTTGTTCCTGCCTTAAATATTTCTGTGGATGAGCTTGAATTTTCTGTCAGTGGTGATGGCAAAGACAATGTAGTGGAAATGTCGGCAGTTTCTGGAGAAGGGAGGATAACCCTGGCTGGTGAAGTTAACAATATTGCCAAAAAACAGTGGCTGGCAGATATTGGTATAAGCGGTGAGAGGTTCAAGGTTGTCAACCTTGACGAATATCAGGCCGAGATCAATCCTGATATTCGTTTACTCTATAACAATAAGGACGGTATCTTTCTTGATGGTACGATTACAGTCCCCATGGCCTATATTGCTCCTGAAGAATTTCAGAAGGGAGTAGTTACAGCCTCAGCAGATGTGGTAGTTATTGATTATGAGGGACAGGAACAGCAGGGAGATAATTTGCCTTTGTCGTTTGACCTTGAGGTTGTTCTGGGTGAAGATGTGGAAATAGACACCTTTGGTATTCAAGGGTACCTTGGTGGTCGATTGAGGCTTGTCAGCAGTCCCGGTAATGCGGTTACGGCTTTTGGAAATCTGAATTTAAAGGACGGGATATTTGTCTTTTCTGATACGGAACTTGAAATAAGCAGAGCTTTGATTTTTTATCAGGGTGGTGCGGTGGGCAACCCCGCTATTGACATTCGGGCGGAAAGAAAAGTTGACGATAAGGAGGTGGGAGTTTTAATTAGCGGAACAGCCTCTCAGTTAAAGCTTGATCTCTTTTCAAACCCATCCATGGATGACTCCGATATCCTATCTTACATTGTATCCGGCAAAAAAATGTCAGGAGGAGGCGGTGGTGGGGAGGGTGCCATGCTTAAAGCGGCTGCTGAGAGTCTTGGTATGTGGACAGGTGGCAAGGTAACCGATGGGGTAGGGGAATTCACAGGTCTGGATATCGATCTGGAAAGTGGGGATGGTGATGACAGCGGATTGTCCCTTGTGGTGGGCAGGGAAATAGCCGATGGACTCTATATAAGTTACGGTAGTGATCTATCCAGTTCTCTTGGCACATTCAGAGTTCGTTATGATCTTGACTGGTGGGGGTTTTCCCTGGAAACAGAGTCAAGTTCTGAAGAGTCAGGGGTTGATCTGTTCTGGTCCTGGGAGAGGTGAGCCTGGTTTCTCTTTTGGAGATTCGTCCCTCCTAATAATATCTCAGGAGCAACTGTCTGATATTGTGTGATATTGTAAAAAAATACCACGGGTGGTGCTTAAAGGCTTGCCCATCCCTCTATATAGTACTATCGTGTGCGGGCATGTTGGATGTTTATTTGTCATCCACCATGCTTTTTTTGTCTTTTAAGGAATTTATATTAAAAAAATGGAGAGGAAAGCATGACCAGAGATATAGTCCAGCCATCACTAACAGACACAGCGGAGACTGTTTTGGCACGCCGTTATTATCTGAAAGATAAGAACGGAACCCCGGTTGAAAACTGGGAGTCTCTTTGTCTCCGGGTTGCCGGTGCTGTCGCTGTGGTTGATCAGGACAGGGAAGAGTATGAATCGTTGCGTGACGGTTTTTTTAACATGATTTATAACTTTGATTTTATTCCCAACTCTCCATGCCTGATGAATGCCGGTACAGATCTTGGTCAGTTGTCGGCCTGTTTTGTCCTCCCTGTTGAAGATTCCATGGATGGAATTTTTACTTCCATCCGTAACGGTGCCCTGGTTCATAAAACCGGAGGCGGTACCGGCTATTCTTTTTCCCGTTTGCGTCCGCGAAATTCAGCGGTTCGCTCAACTCAAGGTGTAGCTTCCGGGCCGCTTTCCTTTGCTGCCGTTTTTGATGTTGCCACCGAAACCATCAAGCAGGGTGGTAAACGGCGGGGAGCAAACATGGGGGTGCTCAGGGTTGACCACCCCGATATTCTTGACTTTATCCATGCCAAAGAAGATCAGACCCGGTTTACTAATTTTAACTTTAGTGTTGCTATCACCGATGAATTCATGGCAGCGGCAAAGGAGGAACGAGAATACGATCTGATCGACCCTTCAAGCGGTGAAGTGGTTGATCGTTTGAATGCGGGCATGGTTTTTTCCAGTATTATTGATCTTGCCTGGCATAACGGCGAGCCGGGGGTGCTGTTTATTGATGCGGCAAACCGGGACAACTCAACCCCTCAGC
The DNA here is from genome assembly GCA_964513405.1 of uncultured Desulfobulbaceae bacterium. Lineage (GTDB taxonomy): Bacteria > Desulfobacterota > Desulfobulbia > Desulfobulbales > Desulfobulbaceae > DRLX01. The sequence goes on along the minus strand of CAZEMY010000246.1, from coordinate 987 downwards.
TTGGTGATTTTGAAGCCACTAATCCATGCGGTGAGCAATGGCTGCTTCCCTATGAATCCTGTAACCTTGGTTCAATTAATCTTGGTCGTTATGTTGATGGAGGGCGGATTGACTGGCAAAGGTTGAAAGAAACCGTCCGTTTGTCGGTGCGTTTTCTTGATAATGTTATTGACTGTAATCGTTTTCCCATTCCAGAAATTGAGGAGATGACCCAGAAAACCCGCAAGATAGGTTTGGGAATCATGGGCTTGCATGACATGCTCATCGCTCTTGAGCTTCCTTACTCTTCGGAAGAGGGGCGGCAGGCTGCCTCTGAAGCGATGTCTTTTATTCGTGCTGAGGCGGAGCAGACATCCATTGCTCTGGCTGAACTTAAAGGCTCGTTTCCCGCTTATGATTCCAGACTAAATGATTATACACCGAGACGAAACGCTGCCCTGACTTCCATTCAGCCCACCGGCACGGTTTCCATGATTGCTGATTGTGGTTCCGGTTGTGAACCTTATTTTTCCATTGTCATGGAGAAAAATGTCATGGATGGGGATCGCTTCCTTATGGTTAACAAACATTTTGAGAGGATTGCCCGTGAGCAGGGTTTCTACAGCGATGAGTTGATGGAGAAAGTGGCAGTCTCCGGTACGGTGATCGGTCATGATGAAATCCCCGAAAAGTGGCAGGAGATCTTTCGTACAGCCCAGGATGTCAGTCCCAATGATCATATCAGGATGCAGGGGATTCTTCAGAACAACGGGGTGGACTCATCCATCAGCAAAACTATTAATATGCCCTTCCAGGCAACCAGGGAAGATGTCCGCTTTTCATATCTGCTTGGTTTTGAGCTTGGTTGCAAGGGGTTGACTGTTTACCGGGATGGTTCCCGGGATCATCAGGTGCTTAACACCGTGAGCAGTGAGGATGATAAAACAGCCCTGGTTTCCCAATCAGGACTTGTCAGGAAAAAGGATCTGCCTGATGTCCTTAGTGCCA
>CAZEMY010000245.1:0-3427 GCA_964513405.1 uncultured Desulfobulbaceae bacterium | reverse complement strand
CTCCGAATGCGAAGCACTAACTGTTCTGTCTTCTGTATTCTGATTTCTGCCCTCTGATACCGGACAATATTTTTTACTTGTTTTGGGGAAATGATACTTTTAGTAACTTTTTGTTTTTATAGGGGATGATATGGGAAACGCTGGTTTTAGGTTTCCCGTACAGTTCAAAAGATTGTATTTTGGGGAAGAGGCTTGCTTTTGTCCGTCTATGAAGTTTATTTATAACATCTGCAAATGATTACTGTTTATATTTTTCTGGTTGTTTTGTCTTTGTGGCACGGAGCGTGCAATAGAAAAAGCAGTTCTTCATCTCTTCTCTCCTTTGACCGGTTCAACCGTTGTGGTTGAACCGGTTTTTTTTGTTTTTTCATTAGCGGTAATGCACATGCGGGCAGAATCAGTCGCTCTAATCAGTTGTAAGGATTATACGAATGATGCCCTTGCTCATGCCATCGACCAGGTTATCGGGGCTGTCGGCAGGCCTGAGAGCTTAAATGGTTTACAGGTTATGCTGAAACCTAATCTTGTCAGTGCGAAAAACGGTGGTTTGCCTTGCACCGATGGTCGTTTTATTCTCGCCGTGGCTCGCTGGTTTATTGACCATGGTGCCAGTCTTAAGATTGGTGACTCTCCGGCTTTTGGTTCAGCATATTCAGTTCTGGGCAAGTTGGGAATTCTCGGTGATTTGGGTGGGCTTGGGGTATCTGTAAGTAATTTCAGGGATACCCGCACCATAACTCTTGCCGGCGGGGTCAGGGCATCCATGGCAGTGGATGCCCTTGATTGTGACCTGCTGGTCAACATGCCAAGGGTCAAAGCCCATGCCCAGGGCAGAGTCACTATGGCGGTGAAAAACTGTTTTGGCTGCCTGGGCGGTCTGCATAAGCCGTGGTGGCATATGGTGTATGGCGGCTGTGTAAATCGCTTTGCGGGGCTTTTGCTTGAACTTGTGTCTGTTCTTCCCGGAACCATAACAATGGTTGACGGCGTCGAAGCCATGCATTTTACCGGCCCAATCAGCGGCTGTCCACATACTCTACGGCTTGTTGGCTGCGGATGGAGTCCGGTGGCTGTGGATACGGCTCTACTTGCTGTTATTGGCGTTGTTCCGGAAGATTCGCCGTTGCAACGGGCGGCGGTTGCTTTATCTTTACCAGGCAGTAGGTTTGCTGACTTGTACTTCCCCCTTTCTTCCCCCCAAGAGCTGCGGGTTACGGATTTTGTTGTTCCGGAAACCCTTAAACCTGTTCGCTTTAACCCTTTTTCTTTTTTCTTTAGCTTGATAAAGCGTTTCCCGGGCTTGCATGGCTTTAAATAAATAGCTGTTGCGTTTGTCCTCATTTTCCTTCTGTTATTAGTTTTTAATTGGACAATGGAGATTAAATATCATTTATAATCTGGCCGGACATTCGACATAAGCCATAATTCGCAGGCCACACCGCAGAGCGGCTGGGTGTGTTAGTGTATCCGATGCTCTTTGTCCGCGTTACACCGCTTAAGCGGTTTAACGCAGACGCACTATTTACACCTATCCACGCATAGGCTTATGTCGAATATCCAGATAATCTGAGCAACCCCTTGCAAATAACCATGATTCATTGTATTTTTGTTGGTTATTTTTTTAAGGGCTGTCTTTTCTTTTTTTTATTTTTCTCTCTTAATCATTGACAGCCTGCTGAACTGGAATGTGGAAAATTTCCTTAACCAAACAGGGATAACAAAGATCATGTTTAAACTTCAGGGGAAGGTAGCTCTGGTTACTGGAGGTTCGCGGGGGATAGGGCGGGCTATTGCTCTTCATCTTGCAGATGGAGGTGTAGACATAATTGTTAATTATGTCAGACAGAGGAGTGCTGCCGAGGAGACTGCCAGGGCAATTGAAGATAAAGGAGTTCGTTGTCTGATGGTTAAGGCCAATGTGGCAAAGGATGAAGATGTGGAGCGGATGTTTGCAAAAATCAGGGAACAGTATGAGCATCTTGACATTCTGGTTTCCAATGCCGCTTCGGGCGTGTTGAAGCCGGCCATGGAATTGACCACCCGTCACTGGGACTGGGCCATGGATATCAATGCCCGGGCTTTGCTGGGTTTAAGCCAGCATGCTGTCGCTATGATGGATGGCGGCGGGAGGATTATAGCTGTATCCAGCCTTGGAGCGGTGCGGGCTGTCCCTAATTATGCGGTGGTTGGTGCCTCAAAAGCGGCTTTGGAGTCCCTTGTTCGCCACCTTGCTGTTGAGCTGGGAGAGAGGAAAATTACGGTGAATACCATTTCCGCCGGAGTTGTTGATACTGATGCTCTTAAAAAATTTCCCAACCGGGACGAAATTATCGAAGAATCTCTGCGAAGAACTCCCCTTGGCCGGTTGACCACCCCGGATGATGTGGCAGGACTGGCTCTTTTTCTATGCAGTGACCTTGCTGCAATGATTTCCGGTCAGGCTCTGGTGGTGGATGGTGGTTTTGCCATAAAAGGATAAACATACACGCCAATGTACAATTCTTTTGCAGGTACTGCTGTTTTGTAGTAACAGTTCTCAGCTGACCATATATTTTATTTTTTTTGCTTTTTGCTTTTTGTTTTTTTATTTACGGAGAAATCAAATGGAAACAACTTTCAAATCCAGTGTTTTTGACACTGAAACCATAAATCTTGCTGGTAATAGAGAAACTATTGTCAGGGGCGGTCGGGATAAATTCAATCTTCTTGGCAAAGGGTTTGCCGGTATTAAGCAGATAGGGGTTATCGGCTGGGGTTCTCAGGGACCTGCCCAGGCCCAGAACCTGCGGGATTCCCTTGAAGGTACCGATATTAAAGTCAAGATCGGTCTCAGAGAATCCAGCTCTTCCATGGCTGCTGCCCGGGATGCCGGTTTCACCGAGGAAAGTGGAACCCTGGGCGAGATGTACTCTGTTATCGGCGAGTCAGATATGGTTGTTCTTCTTATTTCCGATGCCGCTCAGGCAGAGAATTACAAGGAGATTTTTGCTGCCATTAAGGCGGGTGCCGTGCTTGGACTCTCCCATGGTTTTCTGCTTGGCCACCTTGAGAATGTCGGGGATAAATTTCCAGCCGGGGTAAATGTTATCGGGGTTTGTCCCAAGGGAATGGGACCTTCTGTCCGCCGCCTTTATGTGCAGGGTAAAGAAGTAAATGGTGCCGGCATAAACTGCTCATTTGCGGTTGAACAGGATGTTGACGGCAAGGCCACCGATCAGGCTCTTGCCTGGGCTATTGCGGTTGGTGCCCCCTATGTATTCAAGACGACCCTTGGTTATGAGTATCGCTCGGATATTTTTGGTGAGAGGGGGATTCTCCTTGGTGCTGTCCACGGTATTTCAGAAGCCATGTTCCGCCGCCTTGTCATGGAGAAGGGTATGGATGAAAAGCAGGCGTTTATTGCCACGGTGGAAAACATCACCGGTCC
>CAZEMY010000244.1:0-3436 GCA_964513405.1 uncultured Desulfobulbaceae bacterium | reverse complement strand
AGGATTTTCGGCTAATTAGACGATGCTGAACTCTAAAGTAAGTGCCATTCGGGTCAGACCCCAATTACTACACGGAAACAGCTTGTCAAACCAGTCGAGCTTATGCTTAAACTTTTTTTGTAGAGGAATAACTACATAAAAAGAAGATAGTGGGGAAAAGATGTTATTTTGCCGAGTTAAAAGCTATATCGTAATCTCAAATACACCATATCATTTTTGTTGTATTGGCCAAGGCGGGAATTGGGTCTGCCGTTAAAGAGCAGGAGGCCGGGGGAAATCTGCCAGTTATCACCTATTTTGTATTGGGCGAATATTTCCAGAATGGAATCGTTGTTGTTAATTATATACATGCCCCTTAATCCGGCTTTCAAGTCGTCAGCAAGGAATTTATTGCTTATTTCAAACGAAATGCCGTGGGTTTTTCGTTCTGTGGCAATTTTTTGGAGCCCGCTTTCGACAAAATCAGCAAAAAACTGGAAGTTAATATAGAAATTGGTGAAAAAGGTACGGTCAAAACCTATAACGCCCTGGTATACATTTCTGCTGACGAGTCCGTCCCTGTCTTCTCTGTATCGGGGGTCATTTGTATCAATTGAAAACTTCAACCCTGACTTTACGGCAAGTTCGCCCCGGATGGTGGCCCGCTCAAGACCTCTTGCAAAATTAAACCCGTAGGCACGGTAGCGGGGGTAGGTTGGAGAAAACAGCTTTCTGCCATCGGTGAGGTATCCGCGGTGATAAACCGGATCATCTGTATAACCGTTGTAATAGAGCAGAGCCAGATCAAAACCCTGCCATACGGTAAATGCTCTGAGAGCAAACTCCGCATCTGTAAACCATTTGTCAGGTTCCTCGGCCGGGGAAAGGACAAGCATACCCGCCGCTACACTTTTTCTCATGTTTTTCAACCCCACCGGCTCCCAGGGACTGTCAGGCAGAGGATATTTATTTACTTCTGCCCTTGGAATATATACCCCCTCAAGGGTAACGGGACCAAGCAGAAAAATTCCATTGACCAGCAGGATGGGAACTCTGGTGTCGGCCCTGCCGCTGGCAATGGGGTCACGGTGATCTCTGGGGTTGATCAGATCCATGGGATTGATGCCGTCACCTGTTCCCCATCGCATCATCTTCCTGCCGATGATGAAATCTGCCCGCTGCGTATCGATGGTAAGATATGCTTCGTTTAAGCGGATATAATGCAACTCATTTTTTTTATCTGTCCAGCTCAAGACAGCCGGATCATAATCAAGATAACCGCTTATAAATCCCCTGAAAAGTGAAGAACCCCGGTTAAGACAACTCTCAAGCCATAACCGCTGCCTGAGGGAGACAGGCTCACCCATATCCTTTATTCTCAACTGGTTACGGCTTTCCAGGTAGCCGGTTATGGCAAGGAAATCCGGGCCATCTTCATTTACATCCTGATCCAGCATTAGGCTGAGATCCATGTCCTTTAAGGGATCTTCTCCGGCACTGAGGGTAATACCCGGGACAAGAACGAGGCTGACCAGGATAACAGATAGTGCCAATATCATTATGCGAAATTCTTTGCCAGCCATTCTTATCTCTTTAAATTGCTCTTCTCAAAGAGCGAAGCCGAAAGCCCGATATTATAGTCCACAGGGGAAACAGGGTGGGGGAAACTGGGGCAAATTTTTCCTCTGGACAAATCGCCCGATTTTACTAATACTGGTACATGGTTAGACCACTAAGAATCCAATATCCAGGAATCTGCTGGCATGCACTTGCCGGAGTCTTCAATTGTCAATTGAGGAAAGATTTGACCCCTCCCCCTCAGCCATTCAAAATTTCAGATGAATAATTTTCATCATTTTTCTAAAAACCGGCAAAACTGTCAGCACCTTTAAATAAACCGGATGCTTATCTTTATGGCGGTCAAAATAATAATATTCATTTATAAACTCTGCACCAATTCCCCACTGGTTAATTTCTTTCCCTGTTTTGATCCCCCATTTAAACCTGGCATCATACCCCTTCAAATCTGGATGTGGTCTTTTGGCAATAAACGGCGACATTGCCTCTAACAACATTTCACTATTTGGAAAATTCTCTCCGATTGTTTTAAGTATTGATTTGACATCATCTTCTGTGAAATATATCAATAAACCTTCTGCTATGAAAAGAGTCGCCCTGTCTTTTGGAATATCCTCCATCCATGAGAAATCAAGCACTGATTTTGAAATAAATTTATGGCGGTCGCTTTCTTTAAAAAAATTCTTTCTCAACTCTATTGCTTCCGCCACATCTAAGTCAAACCAGATAACAGAGCCGTTATCCAACCTATGAAAACGGGTGTCTAATCCAGAGCCGAGATTTACAACTATTGGATCAGGGTTTTTTGAAAGAAAATTTTTCGCCTGCTCATCAATTATCTCGGTTCGTATTGCTGTTCCTATCTGGCTGCCGATTGATATCTCTCTTTTTCCGCTCAAATCCTGCTCAATCTGATCCAATATTTCAATTGATTTAGGATCATTTATTATACCGTTTGTCTTCTTTGTTTCCAGATACCTTGCCCTTATGGAAATAAGCATTGTCTCCGGCACACCTTTCAGGTTTGGTCTTTTTTTTGCTTTTGCTTTGTTTTCCATGGGTATTTTCCTCATTACTCACTTAAATTTAAGATAAAATTCAAAATACCTGCCTCTTTATCTCTTCAGATTGCTCTTCTCAAAGAGCGAAGCCGACAGCCCGGTATTATAATCCACATCGTTATACTGCAAGAGAGTCTTTGTCTTTCTCGCCGGAGTTTCCATCATGATTTTGGTGACTGTCCAGATCCCCTTGATCTCTTTGAAACCACCATATGTTGCCGTCTTGAAATGTTTACCTCTTTTGTTGTAGAATTCTGTTTTCATCGGCAGCGAGGTATCTTTTCTGACCCAGGTGATTCGCTTGGAGTAATTGGTGTCCTTTTGTTTTTTTGCTATTCTCTTAAGCACATAACAATCAACGCCTGCGAACTCTTCAGAGCGTAAAAGCTTGTGTTTATCGTCATCCACCTCTCCGGTCTCGATATCCTCATTGGCAAAATCGCTGCGCATAAAACTTCCCTTCTTGCCGCCGCCGCTGATTCGTCGTACCAGAGCTTCTGCGGGCAGAAAAACCCACATATCATCATCCTTTTCAATATCTTCATAACTCCAGGTAAGATACATTACTCCCCTTACATCGGGCGGTTCGACAAATCTGATTAACATTCGTTCGTTGGCCCCGAATTTTTTGCTGAAAGATTCCATTTTTCGGATCAGCTTATGTCCCTTTCGCTCTATGACCATAATTGCGGTACGCCTGCCTTCCATACTGGTATCCACAGCATCCATTTTCAGGGCAATTTCCCTGCCGGTCAACTCAGATGCCTGGAGTATAAAGGGGCATAAAGATAAAAGAGTAATAACGAAAACAGTTAACA
>CAZEMY010000243.1:0-3457 GCA_964513405.1 uncultured Desulfobulbaceae bacterium | reverse complement strand
CCTTTTCGTAGTTGAGCGCCAACTCCCGCATCTGGTCGGCAGGAAATTCCTTTTTAAGTTTTTGATTATATTTCTCTTTATGATTGTTCATCAAAACCTGAAACTCTTCCCGATGAATATTTATACCCATGGCCCATGACTGAATAAAACGGCGGTAATTATCCCAGGCAAAATAGGCCTGTTCAGGATTATAACGGGCAAACTCTTCGGTCAAATCAACATTGGCACCCACATTATGGATGGTGGACATCATCCCCGGCATGGACATGGCTGAGCCGCTGCGGACAGAAAGAAGCAATGGGTTCTCGCCGGCGCCAAACACTTTGTCGGTCAGTTCTTCAATCTCGGTGATGGCACCCCTGACCCTGCGCATAAGCTCATCTCTGGCCCGGTCAAAACTGGAAACCGCAGGCCAGCAACGAAAAATCTCGGTGGTGATTATTGCCGCCGGCGGTACAGGTTTCCCATCTCTTGCCAGCACCATCAGATTAAACCCCTTGTTACCAAGATGAATCAGGTTATGGGTTTGTAAATTCTCATTAAACAGAGAACTGATAGCTTTCCGGGGATTATAAGTCATCAACAGATCCAGAGTCTCTTCATCAAGCAGCTCTTTTTGGTCTTCCAGAGTACGGATAATCTTACCTATAAAATTATCAAGATGCTGAAGGCCAAAAGTAGTGGCAATCAGATCCCTTAAAAAAGATTCCGAAAGCCGCAATACCGTGGATGACATATCATCCTCATCCCAGAGGGGACGGTAAGGTGTGAGAAGATTTTCCAGACCAATCTGGGGGGTGATAATGGATAGGTTGTTCTCATGAATATTGGTGTAATAGGCGTATATAACATCTTTTACACCTTCTGAAAGGCCGCGCATGATATCAAGATGCTGGGTATAGGAAAACCGCTTGATGTCAATGGAGGAGGCAAGCAGACTGGCATAAGTGTCTAACCTGCGGCTGAAAATTCCGTCAATCCGCAAAGCCCGCAGATAAAGCCTCAGGCAGCGGACAATCTGAATAAAAGTTGCCTGGGTGATAAAATTAAGATTTATGGTCAGGGAGAGTTGTTCAAGATAAATATTGGCAAGGTTCTCCAAACGAAAGGAGAGACCAAGAGCATCAAATTTCTTTTCACTGTAACGACCATAAACAGAAGGGATATCAATGGCAATATGGCGTTTGTAATAAATTTCTTCCCGCGGCTCGAACTTTTCTTCACTTAGAATGATACCTTTAAGCTTCTCTAAATGGTCAAGCAAGGCTTCAAGGCAATCAGAGGTATCACACTCCTCAAGGACAACAAGCAGATCCCCCATTTCCGGAAAACCTGTCTGGGCTGCCTGCTCTAACTGATTACGAAGTTCAGGCAGACTCAGGTTATACTTCTGGTGAAGAAGCTTGTACATCCGCACCAGCAATTCAAACCGCTTTCTCTCAACAGCAGAGATATCACTCTGCCGCTCAAGCCATGCCAGGCGGGACTCCCTGTCCCAGGCAAGGATATCCTTCATATCATCAAAATGAAGTTCATCACGGATACGCAGAGTAAGGGTGTGAAGCTCATCAACAAACAAACCGGAAGTCTCTATCTGAGAATATACCTCATTGGGGAGAAAATCAGCCAGTGGCACTTTATCAAGGGTTACCCAGAAACGAAAAATCGCAGCAATAAAATCAACAATCAGGTTGCTTGATTCAACATGACTCTGCTTGCGGAGAAAATGAATCAGGACATCTCTGCGTTTATTGAGCTCATCCAACTCTGTGGAAACTTCCCGCAACTCACCCTCTGCACCAATCTCATTAAAAAATACCGGCATAAGTTTGGTGAATTGCTTGGCAAGATTATATATAGGTCCTATGGGATGATTAAGCAGATCGGTGATGTCGCGCTGGAAGAGGTCGGTATCCTTAACGCAGGTACCGGAGAGTTTTATATTAATAATCAGGGCGGAAAAAAGGGTTGAACACCACTTTGGCTCCTGCATGATAAGGTTGAGCCAGACCCGGATATTGGCAAGGTGGGCAGGGTTACTGATCGGCTGCCAATCTTCGTCCACGCCCATGACATTTGCGTACTGAAAACCAAACCGCACAACCTGCCAGAGAAAGGCCTCCACCAGCAGGGCATTACCCCGCTTAAACACCTCGCCGCCAATAACCTGAATACATTGCAGGGAAGTATGAGGATACTTACGGACATTGGCCTGAAGAAGCTGAAAAGTGGTAACAAAAAACCTTTCAATATCATCAAAGCTCTGTTTACGAATCAGCTTTATCAGAGAACGGTTGACCTCTCGCAGAGTCTCCTCATGGATAAGGTACAAGCCGCCTGTATCCATAATCCGAAACAAAAAAAGCAGTTTCCGGTTTTCAGCAAACGACTGTTCTTCGTCATCAGGGACAGGCTCAGCTGCCAGTTTGGCAGGAATAGCCCGATAAAGACGGACTATATCCATATGGGCAGGCAGCTTAAGAATTTCCTCAAGGGCTGCCAGGGGGGACTCATCAATATTAACAGACTGTAACACCTGCAAATGTTGATTAATACTGGCATGGGAAACAGCAGCAAAAAGGGACCCGGCCTGCCAGTCGCTACAATACTTGCCACAATTCTTCTCAAACCAGGCATAAGGATCATCTTCAGCCAGCCAATAACGATAGTTAAGGGTGAGGATCTTCCTCATCAAAACAGCGATGGCTGTGTAATCCGGTTTGTGGATAGAGGTTTTGGGTCTGGGCTTTGGGGTTCCGTCATCTGATAGAGACAGCAGTTTCACCGCCATTTTTTTCATGGGATGATGCCCCTGCACCATGTACATCATCACCTTTAAATCAAGTTCATAACCAAGAGAGGTTAGACGGGCAAAAAAACCGTTTAGTTCGGTTCCATATCTTTTCAGATCTTCGTAAGCTAAAGCGGTTATCAGTTTATCCGCATAGGCCAGCGTGGCCTCAATAATAATTTGCGATAATCTTGAGTTTTTTTGAGAATCAACCAAGGCATCAAAAAAAATAGAGGTAAACAGGGCAAAAGCTTCCGGTCCCCGCTGATGACCATGAAACTTTTCAATGTTTTTAAGAACAAAGCTTCTCAGCTCCGGAATAATCATCTGCCAGTTACGAAACGGATGGCTTATTTCATGAAGAAGCTTTTCCAGCTTGGCTGATAATCCCTGAAACTTAATAACAATATCAATGAGACTGTGCAAAGCCTCATCAATCACCACTTCATCGGTGGCAGTTTCCAGGAGATTTGCCTGCAGGGCATCTGATTTAAGGCTTAAACCTGTTTTTTTTTCTTTGCTTACAGAATTCATGTTCGTCCGCTTTATCCGTTAGGAACCAAAAACCAAAAACCTACAGCGGTTTATTGGCATCCATGTGAAGAACAAGGTCAAGCATCCGGTTTGAATATCCCCACTCATTATCATACCAGCTCATAACCTTGA
>CAZEMY010000242.1:0-3469 GCA_964513405.1 uncultured Desulfobulbaceae bacterium | reverse complement strand
AACAGACACCAGATGGAATGACAGAGCAGCAGGCTGGAGAAGATGCCCTTGGCATTGATGCCGGTCAAAATAATGACACTGCTTCTCAGTTTGCAGACTCTGGAGAACAGACACCAGATGGAATGACAGAGCAGCAGGCTGGAGAAGATGCCCTTGGCATGGAAGTAGTCCCGCAGGTAAGTATTTTCTCAACTCAGCCCTGGCAAATCCCTGTTCATGGCAATGAAAACATAATACCCCTTAGCGTAGAAGCAGAAGGAAAACAGCCGACAGGCAATGTGCGTCAGGATATAGTGCCTCCCCAAACCCTGCAACCCACCGTTATGGTGGGTGAGGATGTTACCGTTAATGTGGCGGATCAAAAAGAAAATGCCAATTATAAACCACATATATTTGATGCTCGCCCAGGTGGAAAACCGGAAATAACAAATGAACAGAATCAGGCACAACTGCATACGGAAACAGCACCTGACAAACAAAAAAACGGTTCTCCAATTATACTTGATGATAGTCGGGGATTTACAGTCACAGATCAGCTTGGAAATAAACAAAAAAATATAACTCCGCTCCAGGTGACACAAACACCGCTTCGGGATACAAACGGTAACTATATTCAACAAAATCTGCCGGAAATATCAGTAAGTAATAAGGATAACCTAAGCAACAACCTTCAACAGCAATCCGGTGAGGAAAAAGCAAAGGCAGATCCCGGAGCCGTTTTGCAACAGCAGAACAGCCTTGCCAGGACGACTGCTACGGACACTCCCTTGACTTTCTCCCTGAGCAGGGAAGCTGTGCCGGGTTCTACTGCCTCCACACTGTCAGGGGATTATACTTCTTCCCTGCGCCTGCCATCCGGTGCGGAAGTACCGCATAGCCGGATAGTAGATCAGGTTATAAACCGGTTCTCCATGAATCGTTCCCTGGAATCAGGCACGGTAATCATGAAGATGTACCCGGCGGAATTAGGCGAGTTGCGCATGAAAGTTACGGTTGATCAGGAAAATATAAGAGCCACTATTATAACCCAGAATCCGCAGGTACAGGAAATTCTTGACCGCTATATGTCAAGGTTAAGGGATGCTCTTGAGGAACAGGGCTTAAATCTTGAGCATGTAGAGGTAAGTGTCGGTGATAATTCAGGTGATAAAGAGCAGCTATTTAATGGTCAGTTTAACCAGCACTTAAGCGACAAAAGAGAAACAAATAATTTTTTAACATCTATTACCGTGCCTGATGACCAGATTGAGGGAAAAAATAACCTGCTGCCTGAAAACAGTCATCGGCTGAGTGTACTCGTCTAAGGAGATAATATGACCTATATTCCCGGTACAAGCCATGTCCAAACCGCTGCAAGCCAAACATCTGCTCCAGCTGGAGACCCAAAGCAGGCCCTGGGTCAGAAGGAGTTCCTCACCCTGCTGGTTGCCCAGATGCAACATCAGGATCCGCTTAAACCGACCGATTCCACAGAGTGGACAGCCCAGCTGGCTCAGTACAGCCAGTTGGAGCAGTCGGTAAATATGAACAAAACCATGGAACTTCTGGTTGAGGGACAGCAAAATTCAGAACGACTTTCTGCCCTTTCTTTAATTGGTAAGCAGGCTCTGGTTGAAGGAACAGAATTTACCCTTGGAGCAGAACCGGCTGAAATAGGCTACAGTGTCAATGGAACCGCTGTTAACATCGAAATGCTTATCAAGGATTTAAGCGGTAGCGTTGTTGCCACCATTACCCCTTTGGAAACAGGGGATGGCAACCACCTTGTAACCTGGGATGGACTTGACAATAATGGTCAACCACTCCCGGAGGGTGAATATTCCATTATGATTAATGCCAGGGGTGCTGGCGAGGGAGAAATTGCAGTTGTTACACCTATGGTTCGTACTGTAGTCAACGGTGTTGACCTTGGTGAAAACGGAGCGGTTCTGTTGACCTCCATAGGCGGCTTTCCACTTTCGGCTGTACACGGCGTTTATGATGATGAGTGAAATGGCTTAAAGAAACATATAGGAAATCAGCAAAATATATTATTAACAGGAGATCAGTATGGGAATTCAAAGTGCGTTGTTTAGTGGAATCAGTGGTCTCAACACTAATTCGCAGGCTATGAGTGTTATCGGTAACAATCTTGCCAACACCAACACCATCGGTTTTAAAGGGGCTCGGACAATTTTTTCTGACATGTTATCAAGTAATGTCAGCGGTTCCGGCGGGACATCTCAGGTTGGTCGTGGTGCCGGTCTCTCCACAATTGATAACATCTTTAAACAGGGTACCTTTGCATCCACCAACTCAGATACAGATGTGGCTATAGACGGGGAAGGTTTTTTTATTGTCAGAGAACCGGTCGGCGGTGCCAATTTTTACACACGAGCAGGTGCTTTTGGTTTTAATGAAGATGGTTTTCTGGTTAACCCTGAAGGCTTCAGGGTTCAAGGGCAGCTCTTTGACCCGTTAACCGGAGTGTTGGCCCCTGGTGACCCGGAAGATATTGTTGTTGAAGAGACTGGCCTTGTTCCTGCCAGAGCAACGGATGCGACAATGCTTAATACGAATCTGGATGCGTCCTCTGGGATATTGGGCCCTATAGCGTTAACGGATACAACAGCAGCATATGATCCAGTATCAAATCCTATCGATCCGGCAACTTATAATTACTCCACTTCAATGACAGTCTTTGACTCACTTGGTGAAAACCATCTTGTCAATCTTTATTTCAGGAAAGAGACCGTTGTTGCAGGTCCTCCGAGCACCAACCCGTGGAATGTTTTCTGGACAGCTGAGGATACTGGAGGAAATCCCCTGAATCCAAACCCCATAGCCACTTCCCTTACCGGCTTCAGCTTCTCCGATGATGGTCTGATTCTTGATATAAATGGCGTAGATTCAAATGATCCGGCATTTATCCCGGTGAACACCACTATAGCTGGCATTAACTTCGCAAACGGATCTGAACCGATTGATCTGAATGTTGAATTCAATATGACCCAGTTTGACAGTGCATCAAGGGTCATCTCCCAAGAACATAATGGATACGGTGCCGGCTCGCTAAGTAGTGTTGCCATCGACGGTACCGGAACAGTAATTGCCACCTACAGTAACGGAACACAAGTCAGTGTTGCCACTCTTGCCCTTGGTAAATTCCAAAATCCGGGCGGTCTCAAGATGGCCGGTTCTAATCTTTTTGAAGCAACCATGGAAAGCGGTGAGATGCGCGTCGGGATACCCGGTCCGGAACTGGGTAATGTTATAACCAACTCGCTTGAACAGTCCAATGTGGATATGGGCCAGGAGTTTGTCAAGATGATAACAACCCAGAGAGGGTTCCAGGCCAATTCAAAAATAATTACCACCATTGATGAACTTCTCGGCGAACTGATTAATCTGAAACGGTAATATCAGAAATCAGAAGACAGAGGACAGGGTTTCTGGTTTCTGATTTCTGTCACAGGCATATCGTTGTCAA
>CAZEMY010000241.1:0-3508 GCA_964513405.1 uncultured Desulfobulbaceae bacterium | reverse complement strand
GGTTATGGCTCTTCGTCCCGGTGTCCAGGGGGCAAGTGAAATAGTTGGCGAGTATAGGCAGGACAAAACCCATGTTTTTGAATACCTGCGTCGCAACTCATATATTCCCCACGGACATTTTGCTGCCAATATGGGGCATGATGCCATCCGTTATCGTACCTCAGAGTTGAGTCATACGGACATGCACGGTTTGCGGCATCTTTATTACCAGCGGGTTTTTGTGAGTTTGGCAGAACAGCTTGGTCTGGATATTGATACAAGACGGCGAGCATTAGGAGTTGAAGAGCTGGAACAGTTAAGGTTTAGCATTATCGCCGCTTTGGCAGATAACCTTAAAACAATCCATCCCACCACCCTCTGGGGCTGGAATTTCGGTTATGATTTTTCCGGCTCCGGCTACCGGCTCCACGCTTCCCACCAGATGATTCATCAGCAATATGCTATGATTCCGCAAACGATTGATTCTCTTGACGGAGAGGAAATTGACTGTTATGGCTGTGGTGATATGGTGGCGACCGTGATTGCAGCGTACAGGGCAGATTATAAGCGGGATTTTTTTGCTGATTACCTCTCGGCAATCAGAAGCAACAGCCGGATTGATGGCAATTTGAAGCTTCCATCTGAATTGATTGTTTATGAAAATAATTCAGTGATTTTGTTTGTTCCCAAGGCTCAGGTCTCACAGTGGGAGTTGCAGATCATGACCACTGCTGACGCTGGCAAGCAGCCGGTTGGTAATATTGTTGAAGCTGATGCAGAGGTTCGCCATAATATTGACCAGGCTATACTTATTGCCCAGAAAATTTATGCCGGTCTTGGGGCACGAATGGTGACTTCCATCGAGTATCCCAAAAGACTGGGAATTGAAAACGGACAAAGGCTTATATACGCCTTTCTTCCCAAACTTCCCTGGTCCATGGGTGGGTTCAGTGAAGCCCAACAAAGATACATATGTGGTCATTTTCCTGAAGATTTTGCCAGGGCATGCTTGTTTCAGAAATCAGAAGACAGAGGACAGAAGCCAGAAGACAGAATGGTTTGATGCTTCGCATTCGGAGTCTCCGCTTACCTGGTGAAAGGATTAACAGGGGATATCAGTTAAGTGTAGTTTATACCAGCCTTTGGCTGCATACTATTCTGGCTTCTGTCCTCTGAATTCTGGCTTCTGATAATGTGACAGGGAAGTTAATTTTTATTTGGAACGGATAGAAAAATATGAAAAAAGGATATTTTGGCCAGTGGGGCGGGGCGTTTATTCCGGAAGTTCTTCACGCCACTTTTGTTGAGTTAAATAAGGCTTATGAAGAGGCGAGAAATGATCCGTCATTCTGGCAGGAATACCTTGACTTAATGGGTAACTATTCATGTCGCCCCACGCCGCTTACCTTTGCCGGCAACCTGAGCAGCAAACTTGGTGGAGCCAGGATTTATATTAAGCGGGAAGACCTTAATCATACAGGTGCCCATAAAGCCAATAATGTCATGGGGCAGGGGCTGTTGGTCAAACGGATGGGCAAAAAACGGGTTATTGCCGAGACCGGAGCCGGTCAGCACGGGGTGGCAACTGCCACCATGGCTGCCCGTTTTGGCTTTGAATGTACTATTTATATGGGGGAAGAAGATGTTATTCGGCAACGACCAAATGTCTTCTGGATGGAAAAACTTGGGGCAAAAGTAGTCGCGGTCAGAGATGGGGATAAAACCCTCAAAGATGCCATTAATGAGGCTTTTCGTGACTGGGTAACCAGTATGGACGATACCCATTATGTGCTGGGAACCGTCTGCGGACCACATCCGTTTCCGGAAATGGTTGCCTGGTTTCAGTCAATAATAGGTATAGAGGCACGGAAACAGATTATAAAGCAGCATGGTAAAATGCCGGCCCGGGTTTATGCCTGCGTGGGTGGCGGCTCCAACGCCATGGGAATATTTCAGGGATTTTTTGATGAAAAAGATGTCGAGCTGGTCGGGGTTGAGGCTGGTGGTAAGGGAATCGACAGTAACCAGCACGCAGCACGGATGAAAGGTGACAGAGCTGCCCCCGGAGTTGCTCAAGGGTACAAAACCATGTTTCTCCAGGATGAAGACGGGCAGATGCTCGACACCCACTCCATCGCTGCCGGCCTTGATTATGTCGGTATCTCTCCTATTCTTGCCGATCTTGGCGAAAAGGGGAGGGTGCGTTTTGAAGCTGCCAGGGACGATGAAGTCCTGGAAGCCCTGACCATGGTCATGCGTACAGAGGGAATCATCCCCGCTCTGGAATCTGCCCACGCCTTTGTTCAGGCCATCATAGAAGCTCCGGCCATGGGAAACGATGAAGCGATTATTGTTAATATGTCGGGACGGGGTGATAAGGATATATTCACCATCGCCCATGCCTTTGCCGACCCTTCCTGGCAGGAATTTATTATCAGCCGGGCTAAGGAGTATCAGAAATGAAAGTGCTGGAAAATGATCCCTGGGAATCCCTGGGAACGCTGGTTGATGAAGAGCCGCTTCATGTGTTAAGCAGGCTCTATGAGATGTATGACAATGATATAAAAAAGTATGGTACTGACCATAACCCGTCCCGGGAGTTTTTTAAACGGTTGTCCCAGGCAATAGAGTTATGCCGGACATGCAACATGAACAGACGCTGAAGAAGCTGATTTTTTATGCATATTCTTATCTTTGAACAAAACGGTTCCGGGCAGCATAAAAGTTCCGGTATAGGAAAGTATGGTCATCCTGATGATACCATGGAAATGGTGACCATTGACGCAAAAGCCCTGCCTGATTTTATTGATGACCCGCAGGAATTTCTCGCCCTTGATAACCTTAAAGCTGATCTTGTCCTTGACTATCTCCCTCATCCTGACCTTTCACATTATCTTATTAAAAAATGTCACGAAGCCGATATCCCCGTAATTGCATCGGGAAAAAAGAGCGAGTTTGATTATACTCCGTTTACCTGTTGTGGTCTTGGCCGTCACTCCCGTCTTGGTCGTTATGGGGAGAGGTTTGGCTTTCCTGAATACAGTATATCGGTTGAAAACAATATAATCACTGCTGTTGAAGTTATTCGTGGTGCCCCCTGCGGAGCAACCTGGAAAGTAGTGGAAGAAGTGGTCGGTCATACCATAGAGGAAGCACTTGTTCTCCTGCCCCGCCTTGTCCAGTGCAACTGTTCCGCCAATCCCTCCCGCTTTGACCCGGTAAGTGGTAAAAGCCCTGTTCATTATGCAGGGCATACCCACCGGGCTGCCTTAAAAAAAGCAATTAATAATTTCACCGCCGGCAAAAAAAAGTAACCGCTCGCTTACTGCTAAGTCGGCACTCGCCCTCTATGAAAGGGTGTTGAAAATAATCAATAATCACTATGTAAAGATAGGAATAAGTTCAGGATCATGAAAATGATAAATATCACTAGCAAGGTTTACAGGAGCTTGTCCGAAATCAGCAATTCCCGAAGGGGTCTGAAACGACCTAATATCGTAGTTTCTTAAAATTGCTTTCGTAAACATTT
>CAZEMY010000240.1:0-3514 GCA_964513405.1 uncultured Desulfobulbaceae bacterium | reverse complement strand
ATTAATGGCTAAGTGGAACAACGAGCTTTCAGCTATATTAAATTAACAATACCATTTTTTTAATTATGCCCTTTTGTGTAGAGACAAGGCATGCCTTGTCTCTACGGTTTTACGGTTTCGCACCATTATGTTATAAATTTATGTTATTATGGTTGATTAGAGTGTAAGAACTCTAACGGCTGTAGATAATTCCGGTGAAACCGGCTCTCATAAAAAACATAATTTACCCAATATATTGAAATTAATATACCTGTCCCCGGTTCACCGGCATAGTTACAGGCAGAGACCTCATTTTATGGTGGAAGAGTTTCTCTCAAGAGGTATCAGGTCTGTACTCTGGCTTAATCCTTATCCGGCTCGTCTTCCCTGCTTTAAGGATTTAATCAGAAACAGGAAAAATTTATATAAGCAGACGGCAACCGCCCATAATGACATATCTGTTTTATATGTCAAGGCTATTCCTGTTGAACCTTTACCATTTATAAGGGGTGTGAATAGTATATTCTGGCATCGGTATCTGTTATATATAAAAAAATTTATCCAGGACGAGCCTTTTATCCTGGGAATTGGCAGGCCGGTAATGTTTGCTGTCAGGTTGCTTGAAGAGTTGTCCCCGTCCTGGAGCTTTTATGATGCCATGGATGATTTTCCGCAGTTCCATAGCGGTCTTGCCCGAAAAACGATGCGACAAAATGAAATAAAAATAATATCCATGGTTGATACTGTCTATGTGTCGTCCACATCTTTAAAGGAAAAGGTTTTAAAGCAAAAAAAAACCCCGCTTCTGATTTACAATGGATGCCATTTCCCCTGTATTGAATCTGAAAACTGTAACAGCAGTAACAATAATAAAGATAATAAAAAAAATAAAATTATCGGATATGTCGGCTCTGTGGCATCATGGTTTGACTGGCAGCTGATTCTTGAGATGGGTAAAGCCCTCCCTGATTTCAGGATCAGGATTGTAGGGCCGGTGTTTGATGCTCCCGGAGAGAATATCCCCGAAAATGTTGAATTGTTGCCCCCGTGCAACCATGATAAAGCAATTGAGTACATTAAAAAATTTGATCTGGGGATAATACCTTTTAAAAAAAATGATCTTACCTCGGGGGTTGACCCAATTAAATATTATGAATTTCGTTCATTTGGTGTACCTACCCTGACCACCGCTTTTGGGGAAATGAAGTATAGGGGCAGGGAAGATGGTGTATTTTTCATTGACAAGGGACAGAATTTTTTTGAAATAATCAACGAGGCACTTGCATGGAAGGAAAAGGTAACAGGTTCAGATAATACCGCTTTTTATATGGAGAATAACTGGAAAAACCGGTTTGCAAAGATACATTACGGCGATGAGTTAACTTGATATGTCGGGGGGGAAATCTGTCGGCATCCCATTATGTTCATAGCATCTGTCTTAGGAGCAGAAACCCTCCCGTCCCACCGCTCTGCGGTGGGACGGTCTCCCCTCGTTCCTCCAATCTCCAGCACTCACACCAGCTTATTCAGCTATGTTGTTTCTTACCTGACCGATCTTCAATCACCTCTGTTTAGCGACAGCACTTCCATTATTCTCATTGCCGCCCTTCCGTCACCGTAAGGATTATGTTTTTTTGCCATCTGTTGATAGTGTCCGTCATCTTCAAGCAATCGTTTTGTCTCCATAATTATCCGTTCCTTATCCGTTCCCACCAAAATGACAGTACCTGCCTCAACTGCCTCCGGCCGTTCCGTAGTATCGCGCATGACCAGAACCGGTTTGCCAAGTGAAGGAGCTTCTTCCTGAACCCCGCCGGAATCAGTCAAGATGAGCCGAGACCTGTCCATGGCATAGACAAATGGTCCATAGTCAAGGGGTGGAATCAGATGGATATTTTTTTTCCCCCCAAGCAGGGAAAAAACCGGCTCTCTGACATTTGGGTTTAAATGAACCGGATAAACAAAGTGCACATCCGGATGGTTGGCAGCAAGAGCAACGATGGCACCACATAGATTCTGGAAACCACCGCCGAAATTTTCCCGCCGGTGACCGGTTATCAGGACATAAGGGCTTCCCGACATTATCACAGGCTCGGCTGAAGCAAAGACATCAGGCCAGACCCGCTTTTCTGCCACCTTCGCCCGTACCCACAACAGAGAATCTATCACCGTATTTCCAGTGACTGATATATTTTCCGGTGGAATTTTCTCATCTATAAGGTTCTGGCGGGAATCCTCAGTAGGAGCAAAGTGAATTCTAACAATTCGCGATGTCATGGTACGGTTAGCTTCTTCAGGAAAAGGAGCATAAATATTACCGGTGCGAAGACCTGCCTCAATATGTCCCACCGGTATCTGCATATAGAAAGCCGCCAAGGCTCCAGCAAAGCAGGTAGTAGTGTCGCCCTGAACCAGGAGCATATCAGGTTGTTCTTTTGCCAAAACCTCTTTAACACCAAACAGAACCCGGCTGGTCACATCAAAGAGATCCTGACCGGGCTGCATAATATCCAGATCATAATCAGGGACGATTTCAAAAAGGTCAAGCACCTGATCCAACATTTGCCGGTGCTGGGCTGTGACGCATACTTTTGAGTCAAATCCCGATGATTCGGCAAGCAAACGGACAAGAGGAGCCATTTTTATTGCCTCGGGACGGGTTCCAAAAACAGAAAGTATCTTCATCGCCAGATCCCCCGGCTATCAAAAACAACTTTCTCGGCGATCCTTGTATTCTGAACCCGTTTAAATTGCCGATTAGATACAATAACAACAATGATATCAGATTGTTCTGTCAAATGATCAAGTGTGCTTAGCTCCAGTTCATACCGTACCTGAAATAGGATATCCAGCACCTGTTCTGTAGATTCCACCGGAGAGGTTGATTGCGGAATGACCAGATCTCCCTCGGTTGCCAGTAAACTTGCTGCCGGCAGCCTGCATCATCAAGCCCCATCACACATATTTTTTCCATGCCTTAATTCTCCACTGTTACCGCAAAAAACAAAAATACTGAAATAATCGTAACCATTTAGCGAGGGCAACAAATTACCCTACCTCAGGCTGTAACTGTTTAGCAGTGCTTCTAATTCGTTTGTTTTGGACTTCGAAGCGTACTGGGAGCCTGTCCGAAATGCATTTTCTCGGACAAGCTGAAATTATGCGGTGACAGTAACACAATATGTTGGAATTGCAAGTAAAAATATTAAAAGTGAGTGAGTATTCGGATTGGCGAGAAACCAGTGAAAACCCGATTCCTAATCAGGTACACATTGCTATTTAGTATAATTCGTATTGCCATCCCGGATAATTCGTATTATAATGGTGATTTTCTCGTAAAATAATAGCGAGGTATGATGTACCAGCGAAGCTGTGAAAAGTTGATTAAAGAATTATTGCATGATTTCCGGATTCTTTATCTAACCGGCCCCAGGCAGGCCGGCAAAACAACACTGGCACGGAAAATTGCCGGGGATATCGGGATGCATTATGTTTCTCTTGACGAGCAGACAGCATTTGCTTCAGCCCGAACAGA
>CAZEMY010000239.1:0-3529 GCA_964513405.1 uncultured Desulfobulbaceae bacterium | reverse complement strand
CGCTAAATCAACACATGACAGTTTACTCAATATGTCACTTTTTTGTATTGCACCCGTTAAAAGAAAAATCTCTGTCTCCAGTAACGGGTACTTATGGTCAAAAAAAACTTGGCTGAAAAATCCTCTTGCCAAGTTTTTTTTAACCAGTGATGCACCGCAATTATATAGACCTCACAAAAACACCATAAAGGACTTTTCGAATTAGTCCATCAACCACATCCGGTGCCATCCCCGCCACAGGCAATCTGTTTACCCGAGCATTTACGGATTTTTCCCTGCAGGACGGATAGTCCTTTACCGGTGTAAACAGCTTCCAATCCATTTTTGATAAGACCACTCATGATAATCGGCCTGATACCTTTTTCTTTTAAGACCTTGCGGGGAGCCGGGCCAAGATCGCTGACCAGGATTGCTCGGCAATCCCCAAGGGTTCGACTTATAGCCAGCCATCGCTTAGGACCGCCGCCGGTAGCTGGAGCCGTCCTCTCTTCTATCAGCTTATAGCCATCATCCCCATCTTTACCCCATATCTGAAACCGATCCGCCTCGCCAAGGTGCTGATTAACCAGGATTCCCTCCATGGTAGCCACTGCCACAAAAGCTCTCTCCACAATCTCCAAGGGCTTTTTCTTTGCACATGCGGCAAGACAACTGCTAAACTCAGCAGTCTTATCATCGCCAAGCAGACCCACCGCATCAGCCCGGCAACGGCGACAATGGCGCATCTGAGGAAGGTGTTTCTCTGCCTGCTTGCGGAGTTCTTCCATTTCGGCCTTATTTTTTTCCACTATGTTCTCAAATTTTGTGCCGGGATTGGGAAGCATCGCCATGCAGTTAAAAAGGTCAGCTCCTATTTTCTTCATGGTTTTGGCAACTTCAACAATATGATGGTCATTTATACCGGTAACGGCAATACTGTTTATCTTAACAATTATATTATGCTTTTTTAAACTCTCAACCGCTTTGAGCTGCCTGCCAAGCAGTAGTTCACTGCCCGTTGTTCCCTTGTATATTATTTTTCCATCACTGACCCAGGGATAAATTTTGGCGGTTATTTCAGGATCAACTCCGTTAATCGTAACCGTTACATGGGAGACACCAATATCGGCAATCTCCGGAACATGGGGAGCCAGATTCATACCGTTACTGGAAAGACAAAGAATCATTTGCGGGTATTTCCGGCGGATAAGCCGCATGGTCTCAAGAGTCTCTTCCGGATTGGCAAAAGGATCGCCCGGCCCGGCAATACCGGCAGCCGTAATCCTTGGCTCTTTTGCCAATACCATATCAATATATTCAAGAGCCTGTTGCGGAGAAAGAACCTTGCTGGTTACCCCGGGCCTGGACTCGTTTACACAATCAAATTTACGCTTACAATAGTTACACTGAATGTTACATTTCGGTGCAACCGGCAGGTGAACCCTGCCATACTTCCCCTTAACCTTGCCATTGAAGCAAGGATGACGATCAAAATCTATATTTTTTGTGTTTTTTATATTTTTTATAATTATCATGATTTCTCCTGTTACCTGTACCCTGTACCCTGAAAACTACATATATGAATAACCAACCTCAGAGTCGGCCTGTTTTTTAGCCATAACCGCATTGGTTACCCGGTCAAACAGCTGCTGGGCTCCCCGATAACCAAGGTGAAGAATCCGCTGCCCGCCGACACGGTCATGGATGGGAAACCCTACCCTAATCAGAGGAATATTCAATTTTCTGGCAAGCTGATACCCTTTGGAATTACCAATCAGCAAATCGGGCTGTAGCGACTCTGCCATTTCACTGATTTCAAAAAAATCCATTCCTTCACGGACAATCGGCTGTTGGGGGAGAATATGACCACTTACCTCCTCAATAGCTCCAGCAAGATTGCCGGAAGTGCCACCGGAGGCACACAACACCGGTCTTATCCCTATTTCAGCAAGAAAAGCGGTAATGCCCACCACCAGGTCTTCTTCTCCATAAACAATTGCTTTTTTGCCAAAAATATACTTATGCCCATCCACATAGGCATCCACCAGCCGTCCCCGTTCCCCCTGGTACTTTTCAGGAATATCCCGACCACTCAGCTCGGAAAGGGTGGCAAAAAAATGATCACTTTCTTCAATACCAATCGGAATCCCAAGTTTTTTATTTTTCACCCCAAATTCTTTTTCGAGATAAACCCCGCCACTGTGTTTATCCTGCACTGTCCTGCCAAACGAGGCGGTAACAGCTCCGTTTCCAGCCATATTTTTGATTTTTTGTAAAGGAGTTCCACCGGCAGGAATCTTCTCATATTCAAGTAAAGCCGGCCCGTCCATGGTCTCAGAGAGATCAGGAAGCATGGTGTAATCAAGTCCGAAGTCATCCATTATTTCCTTTAAAAGCCGATAATCTGCCGAAGAGACAAAGCCCGGCAACAAATTAAGGGTTGTAACTGGTTTACTGCTTCTTTCATCTTTTTCATTTTCTTCATCTATATGAACTTCTGCCAGCTGACGGATCACCTGAACAACAGTAGCGTGAAAACCTTCCATATGGGTGCCGCCATAACTCGGTGTTGAGACATTGACAAAACCGGGAAGTTTTTGCTTATCATCCTCTTCCCGGATATACTGGTTAAGGAACATTGACACATCATCGCCAATGGTCTCAGTCAGGCAGGTGGTGGCAATACCGATCAGTTCAGGCCGGTATTTTTCCCTGACATTACTTAATCCCAACTTCAGATTAGGCCCTCCACCATAGACCGCATGTTTTTCCGAAAGAGAAGAGGAGGCTATATCTATCGGTTCATTATAATGACTGATTATATAGCGACGCATGTAGGTGGCACAGCCCTGGGAACCATGGAGATAAGCAACCGTCCCCTCTATTCCCTTGAATGCCAGACAGGCACCAAGGGGTTTGCAGAGCTTGCAGGCATTGGTGATGGAAATGTAGTTTGCTGTTTTTTTACCCATGACTATGCACCTCTTCTATATTTTTTCTTTTTTTTCCTTGCTCCCCTTTACGCGGGACAAAACGCCAAACCGGACTCATAACCGACGAGTAAACTTCGCGGGCAAAATTAACCATACCGACAAAGCCGGCAAGTGCTTCTTTTCGCTCATGGTTATGGTCGCAAAAAGCAATTCCCAGCTTATAGGCAATGGGTCTTTCCTTGACCCCGCCCACAAAAATATCGACCTCCTTTTCCTTTAGAAATGTGGTCAACTCAAGAGGGTTTGAGTCTTCAACAATCACAGTGCCGGGGTCGGTGATAGCTTCAAGCTCCTGATAATCCTCTTTGGTACCGGTTTGGGAGCCAACCATAACCACAGCCATATCAAGCATCCGAAAGGCCTTAACCAGTGAAAACGCCTTAAAGGAACCGCCCACATATATTGCAGCTTTTTTCCCGGCCAGGGCCCTCCGATGCTCCTCTATTATTGGCATCAGCTCTGTCACTTCTTTGCGAATCAACTCTCTGGTTCGCTCCATCATCTCGTCAACCTGCGGGTCATCGGGGTACTTTCCCTTAAAAAAGCGAACAATATCA
>CAZEMY010000238.1:0-3531 GCA_964513405.1 uncultured Desulfobulbaceae bacterium | reverse complement strand
TACAACGGTTTTCAAGACCGCCGCCTTCAACCACTCGGCCACTCCTCCGCACCCGGAACTTATTACCATTTCATGAGACTGCTGTCAATAACTCCTCGCAAACGATTTATGAATATAGCAAAAAAAACAGATAATGGCACGACAGATATAGAAAAAGAAAATCTTTCCTGTCTTTATAAAATCACCAGAACCCTTGCTTCCGTGCTAAGTATCCAGGATTCTCTTTCCGATATTGTCGAAACTCTTCGGAAGGAAAAATCCATGGAAAACGGGACAGTGACTATTATCAACCCCCAGAGTAGAGATCTTGAAATAGAAGTTGCCTGTGGAATTACTGCTGAGGCAAGAAAAAGGGGACGCTACAAACTGGGTGAGGGGATAACCGGCAAGGTGGTCTCCAGCGGAGAACCTGTTTTTGTTCCCCATATAGGGGAAGAACCCTCGTTTCTGAACCGAACCCGAAGCAGAGGGGAGGAGCAGAAGAAAAAAAGTTCCTTTATCTGTGTGCCAATTAAAAAAGAAAGTACTGCCATAGGGGCTCTTTCAGTTGACAAGATTTATGAGGAAAACCTTGGCATGCAATCCGAGGAAGATCTTCGATTCCTTACGGTTGTTGCCGGATTAATTTCCCAGACCGTCCAGCGGATTCAGAGAGCAAATGAAGAAAAAAGAGTACTTGAGCAGGAAAACTCCATGCTCAAGCGGGAACTTAAAGCAAAAAACCGTATTGATGATATCATAGGTACCTCTTCAAGGATGCAGGAAGTATTTGATATGGTTCACAGGGTGGCAGATTCCAATGCCACTGTTCTCCTGCGTGGTGAATCCGGTACGGGTAAAACTCTGGTTGCCAAGGCTATTCATCATAATTCCAGGAGATGCAAAGGGCCTTTTGTGGTGGTAAATTGTTCGGCAATTCCGGAAACCTTGTTGGAAAGTGAGCTGTTTGGCCATGAGAAAGGGTCTTTTACCGGGGCTAATGAGAGGAAGAGGGGGCGGTTTGAGCTTGCAGGGGGTGGCACCCTGTTTCTTGATGAAATAGGTGAGATAAGCGTAGCTGTGCAGGTTAAACTCCTTGGAGTTATCCAGGAGCGAACATTTCAAAGGGTTGGCGGCAGTGAAATAATTAAGGCGGATATCCGTCTTGTTGCAGCCACCAATCGTGATCTGGAAAAAGCTGTTAAAGAGCATCAGTTCCGGGAAGATCTCTATTATCGTCTCAATGTTTTTCCAATTTACCTACCGCCTCTACGGGAGAGGAGGACAGATATTCTTCTCCTTGCAGAGTTCTTTCTAGAAAAATTTTCTCTTGAAAACAACAGATCAATAAAAAGAATATCAACCTCAGCCATTGACTTACTTGCCCATTATCACTGGCCTGGTAATGTCCGGGAACTGCAAAACTGTCTGGAAAGGGCAGTGCTTATCTGTGACTCCGATACCATTCTATCTATTCACCTGCCCCCGACCCTGCAAAGTGCAAATTCAAGCAGGGCTGGCAATCATCTTTCCCTCGCTGCTGCCGTTGAAAGTTTTGAGCGGGAACTTATTATTGATGCCCTCAAGCAGTCCAGAGGTAATCAGACCAAAGCCGCCCAGTACCTGGATACCAGCCTGAGAATCATTAACTATAAGGTTCATAGCTACAATATTGATCCCATGTGCTATAAGAATAAGAAAATAAAATGAAAGTGTTAATGCATGTCTGTTGCGGGCCTTGTTCATTGTATCCACTCAAAGTCTTACGAAGAGAGGGATTTGAGGTAAAAGGATTATTTTATAATCCCAATATTCACCCTTATCGTGAGTTTAAGCGAAGAATAAGCGGGCTTGTAACAGTGGCTGAGCAAAAAAGATTCAAGGTTGATATAGATAATGATTATGGTTTAACCCAATATTTAAGAATGGTTGTTAATCACGAGAAAGAGCGATGTGGAATCTGCTATGACATGCGTCTTGAAAAGACAGCAGAAACAGCAGCAGGGCAGGGGGCTGATGCCTTTACCACAACCTTGCTCTATTCAAAATATCAAAACCATGAACTGCTTAGATTTAAATGTGAAGAGCTCGCAGGCAGGTATAAGATAAATTTTATATATCGTGATTTTAGAATAGGGTGGCAGGATGGGATTGATGAGTCACTGAATCTTGATATTTATCGCCAGCCATATTGCGGATGTATTTACAGTGAGCAGGAAAGATATGATAAGAAATTCAGAAAACAGGCCTAAAAGATAAGGGACAAAATATGAATAATATACTTGTCATTGCAACCGGCAATAAAAATAAAGTCAAAGAGTTAAAAGAATTACTTAAAGATACAACTCTACATGTGAAAACCCTCTCTGATTTCGGACCAATGCCGGAAGCGGTTGAGGATGGGGAAACCTTTGATGACAATGCCTATAAAAAGGCCTTCCATTATGCGAGGGTTCTTGGTCTTCCCTGTCTCGCAGATGATTCCGGGCTGGTTGTTGAGGCATTGGATGGAAGCCCTGGGGTTTATTCGGCAAGGTATGCGGGGGAGGATGCCACCGATAAGGATAATTGTGATAAACTTCTTGAGGACATGAGAGATAAAAGCAATCGGAAGGCTTATTTTATCTGTGTCCTGTCTCTGGCAACTCCCGGCGGTCCTGCCCTTACCTGGGAGGGGCGTTGTGAGGGTGAAATAACTGTTAAGAGGTGTGGTGAGTCAGGGTTTGGTTATGATCCGGTTTTTTACTACTCTGATTTTGGCAAAACCTTTGCTGAAGTCTCCATGGAGAAGAAATCAGAAGTCAGCCACCGGGGCAGGGCAATGGCTGATTTTGCGTCTGAAGTTGACAAGGTACAGGCTTGGGTAAAACAAAGAATGGATGAGCTTAAACCACCGAAACCGGACCACAGTGAATTTGAAAATAATGACTGGTCAGAAGAAAGGATGGTGCCGAGGGGCAAGTAATGGATTTACGCCCGCAACACCCCATACTAAGCCACAGGACAGGGCTTTACAAGAGCAAGCCCTGACCCCTGTTGCATAATCATGCCCCCTTATGAACAGTGAGCTGTGGGAAAGGAATTTCCCAGTTATTCAAGGTGGCCGCATCAACACACCATCTCTGGATAGCTCTTATCATCCGGTTATAAAGCGGAGCCATTGCGCCGTCAAAATCAACAATAACAACCAGATCCAGAGAAGAGGCTCCCGCCTCGCTGAACTCCACTCTTAAATTTTTAAGATTCTTCTCATATCCTTCTTTGCTGATCTGCTCTGAAACATATTTAAAAATTGTATCTGGTATCAGTGTGGTGGCGTATTCCTGTAGACTGTAACTTATACCAAATGGTACCTTTATTCTAAAACTGGTTGACAGGTTCAGCGGGGAAAGGGAAAGAAAATCAGCAACCTGATAGGTTTTACGGGCACCACCTCTCTTAATTAACTCCACCATTTCGTGGGATTGATTTACCACTTTGCCGCGTGTACCATCTGTGTAAGCGCCACATTAAGCACATGTCGCCAAGACCAGCGAGGTCAGTTGCTTTTGG
>CAZEMY010000237.1:0-3538 GCA_964513405.1 uncultured Desulfobulbaceae bacterium | reverse complement strand
GAAAAAAAGATTAATTATTTAACTACTTCCACCATACAAGCGTGGGAACGAGGGTATACCTGTAAACCGTAAACCATAAACCGTAAACCGTAAACTGAACCCAATGTCTCTTCTTCTAAATTGCCAGGCCATAAGTAAATCTTTTGGCAACCAGTCCCTGTTTAGCAGTATTAACTTTGTTATCCACGAGGGCGACCGGATAGGACTAATTGGTCCCAACGGTTCAGGCAAATCCACCCTGTTAAAGATCCTCTCTGCCATGACCCATCAGGATCAGGGCGAGGTTATCCTCCGCAAACACACCCGGGTCAGCTACCTTGCCCAGGAAGATAGTTTTAATGAAACAAAAAGCGTCAGCGATAACCTGCTTCTCCATCTTCAAAAAAATCAAGCTAATACAGATGAAGAAAGCGATACGCATTACCGGGTTCAATCATTAATCAGCAGGGCGGAATTTCCAGATCCAGACTGCCCGGTAGACCAGCTCTCCGGTGGATGGCGTAAACGGCTGGCTATTTGCTGTGCCCTTGTTACCCTTCCTGACATTCTGATTATGGATGAGCCGACCAACCACCTTGATATTGAAGGAATTATCTGGCTGGAAAAACTCATCACAGCGAGAATGCCGGAAACCCCGGCCGCCTTTCTGATGGTCAGCCATGACCGGAAGTTTCTTGAAAACACCGCCAACCGGATTATTGAATTATCTGCCGCTTACCCGGATGGTTTTTTACAGGTAAAGGGAGCTTACAGCGATTTTTTAATAGAAAGACAGGAGTTCCAGGAACAGCAGGAAAATCTGGAAACCAGACTCACCAACAAAATGCGCCGGGAAACCGAATGGCTGAGCCGGGGTCCCAAGGCCAGAGCCACCAAGGCAAAGTACCGGATTGATGCCGCCGGAGAGTTATCTGAGCAGCTTGGTAAAGTCAAGGCAAGAAACCGGGCTGGCGGTCAGGTAAATATAGATTTTGTTGCCACGGGCAGAAAAACAAAAAAACTTCTTCAGGCAAAAGGTATCAGCAAAGGATATGAATCAAGGGTATTGTTTGACCATCTTGATCTGGAACTAACCAACAACAGCCGCCTTGGTTTACTGGGCAGAAATGGCTGCGGCAAATCGACCCTTATGCAGCTTCTCGCTCACAGTGGCGAGCATGAACCTCTAAGCCGCCCTGACCGGGGAGCAATTGACACTGCTGATAAGGTAAGAATTGTATTTTTTGACCAGCGTAGGGAACAACTTAATCAAGATGAAACCTTAAAAGAAGCCCTCTCACCGGACGGGGATTCTGTGCTTTACCGAGA
The DNA here is from genome assembly GCA_964513405.1 of uncultured Desulfobulbaceae bacterium. Lineage (GTDB taxonomy): Bacteria > Desulfobacterota > Desulfobulbia > Desulfobulbales > Desulfobulbaceae > DRLX01. The sequence goes on along the minus strand of CAZEMY010000237.1, from coordinate 2,230 downwards.
CAAGCCTGTTCATGTGGTTACCTGGGCAAAACGGTTCCTCTTTCGCCCCGACCAGCTTGAGACACCGGTGAGCCGCCTCTCTGGAGGAGAACAGGCCAGAATTCTTATTGCTAGACTTATGCTCCAGCCGGCAGATATTCTTCTTCTTGATGAACCAACCAATGACCTCGACATTCCATCTCTTGATATGCTGGAAGAGAGTTTATCCGAGTTCCCCGGAGCATTGGTACTCGTCACCCATGACAGGTATCTTCTCGAGAGGGTTTGCGGGCGAATTCTGGGCTTTGACGGTCATGGTAAAACAGAATTTTTTTCCGATTACCAACAATGGCTGAACTGGATGAAACAAGGAACTGGCAAGGGCGGGTCAAAGCGGGGAAAACGAGATTCAGGGGGGAAAGGAAACGATAAAGACAAAAAAAGTAAAAAAACAAAAAAACTCTCCTACATGGAACAACGGGAGTATGACGCAATAGAAGATAAAATCCTTGCCAAAGAAAAACAGATAGAAGCATTACAATCTTTACTTTCTGACCCGGAAACCATCGCCGACCACACAAAATTAGATCAATACTGCCAGGAGCAGCAGGAGCTTGAACAGGAAGTTGAACAGCTTTATAATCGCTGGGAGGAGTTAGAGGATGCTAAGAAAGAAAGGGAAGTGTAGCTGGCAGAATAAACAGATTGACATGTAATACCGCATACAGTATCGTTTGGTTCATGGAAGTAATTAAAATCATTATGGACACAAATGTACTTTTTGCCGGTCTATACTCGTCTGTCGGAGCATCATTCCAGATACTCAGGCTAATAAATAATGGAAAGATAAAACCCGTAATATCAACGGTACTATTATTTGAATATGAAGATGTATTAAAAAGAGAGCAATCAATACTTAATATATCACATAAACAGGCAGATGTCATTCTTGATAACATCTGTGTCCTAAGTGATTTTCAAAAAATATATTTTCTATGGAGACCCTACCTGAAAGACCCAAAAGATGATCATGTTCTTGAGGTTGCAGTGGCTTCTAAAACAAAAATAATTGTTACTCACAACCTTAAAGATTTCAGAGGAGTTGAAAAATTTGGAATTGAAGCTATACCACCAGGCAAATTTTTGTGGAGGTAACGAAATGAGTGCTTTAAGCTTAAGACTGCCTAATTCAGTTCATCGCCATATCAAAGAAATAGCTTCGCAGGAAGGTGTTTCTATAAATCAATTTATTTCATCAGCTGTATCTGAAAAAATATCAGCGATAACAACAGAAAATTATTTAGTTCAAAGAGCAAAGAAAGCAAATAGAGAAGAGTTTAAAAAAATACTTGATAATGTGCAAGACAGAAAGCCATTAGCAGGCGACGAGCTATAACAGGCTGCATACAGAATCAACAAGATATATTCTTCTTGATGAACCAGCCAACGACATCGACATTCCATCTCTGGATATGCTGAAAGCATTACAATCCTTACCTACTGAGCCAAAAACCATCACCGACCACACAAAATTAGATCAATACTGCTAGGAGCAGCAGGAGCTTGAACGGGAAGCTGAGCAGCTCTATAATCGCTGGGAAGAGTTAGAGAATGCAAAGAATGGGGGATAGCAGGACATATGACATATTCTCTGGTTATGTGATTATTATTGGAGATACCCTCCATTAATAATCTGCCTAAATTCATATAAACTAAAACCGAAAGGTAAGGATAGCATCGATTGGCATACCGGTGTTATTAGCTCTAATGAAAAACCCAATTTTTTTAATATTTCTGATTCTTATTGTTGGCGGACTCGCTATAAACTTGCCGGAAGGTAGTCGTAATATTATGCTTTTACTGGTAATATTGATAGGAGGTCTTTTTGCACTGGCTGTTCTAATAAAAGACCCCAGGAAGAAAAAAACTATTTTCAGAGTTTATTTTATGGCGGTGAAAAAGATAGAATTGACAAGGAGAACAATAGAAAAAAATAGGGGAGTGCCGTGCGGCATCCCCCGTATTTACCTCCACCAGCCACTGTTAGAAAATTAGTGAGTGGTGGAGAGCGGCAACTACTGTTCTCATCTGATGAAATCGTCAAACCAAACCGATAATGCTCCACCAGGTATAGGCTGATACCGCCACGACAGTCATGGCAATCGGGACAACAATCAGACCTGTTTTAGTCAAATCAGATGCCTTAAAGTAACCAAAGCTGTAGGCAACAATATTGGGCGGGCAGCCAATA
>CAZEMY010000236.1:0-3555 GCA_964513405.1 uncultured Desulfobulbaceae bacterium | reverse complement strand
CAGGAAGGTCAAAGGGTAACCTTTGATGTTGTTGATGGTGCAAAAGGTCCTGCTGCTGAGAATGTTGTAGCTCAGTAATTTACAACAAAAAAGCAGTAAAAAAACCTCCGCATTTTGCGGGGGTTTTTTTTTGTCTTTTTGTGAGTATTATGTGGTGATTCGGATACCGTTTTCCACTGGAAAGCGGACGGAAGTTTATAAGTAACGCACATATAATTTTACTTGTTATATACCATATCGCTCGATCCGTAGCTCAATGGTTCTCTAAACTCTATTTGGCTGATACACCCCGCCTGCTGTGTAGTAATGCAATGAATAACTGCTGATTCCTGCCTCGTTTAATCCCCTCGCCCCACCGCTCTGCGATGGGGGACGAGGGTAAAGGAGGAATTATTAGCAAAAGTGTCAGGAGGAATGGCAAAAAAAATCCGACAACCCACCGTTAATAATCGGTGAGTGTCGGATATTTATGCTATCTGTAAACTTTAAGCAACTTCCAGAATAAAAAATCAATCTAAATCTAATAAAGATTATCCTGCAAGGATGTAAGCCAGACCAAATATAAAGATAAAAAGAGTAGCCCAGCCCGCTGCTCCCGCACCCAACGGGCTTATTTTTGGACTCATTCGTGGGTTTACAGCCATATTAATAACAGAGACCTTGACTCTTCTGACTCCTTCCTGGATGGAAACTCTTGCCCCGCTGAGCATTTCACAGCTCCCGGCTGTAGCCCTCCCTCCCATTCGATAAAAATAATCGAAATCAAGTATGAGTGCATCCTTGGGAGCAAAATACTTTTTGGCCAACATAAAAACAAGACCGGCAAAAAGGAAAAGCTGGATAGTACCAACGATCTTGACCATAGTATAGGCTTTGTAAACATATTCAGTATCGGTGTAGGGAAGTATCGTATAGAGAAGTTGTGGATAAGCCCCGACAAGTACACAGGCAAAGGCGGTTAAGACCATGGCCAACTGCATGTTCCAGGGAGATTCCTTTGCACTTATTTCCTTGTTTTCCGTAAAAAAGGTGTAATAACCAAGTTTCGCAAAAGATAGAAATGTGCCGACAGTAGCAAAAATCAACATAAGTTCAAGGGCGGGGTTAGCCTCTTTTACTGCCGCAAGTACTATCATTCCCTTGCTTATAAAACCGTTGAAACCCGGAAATCCCGCAATGGAAAGGGAAGCTATTATACAACAGATACAGGTCAACGGCATATGCTTTGCCAGCCCGCCCAGTTCGGTAAGTTTTTGCCTGCCAACCATGAAAATGACTGAACCCATGCACATGAAAAGAAGGGCTTTATAGAAAATATGATTAAAAAGATGAGCCATCGAACCATTTATTGCCAAGGTGGTGCCTATGCCAACCCCCACAACCATATATCCTACCTGACTTACTATGTGGTAAGAGAGTAGTTTCCGTGCATTATTTTGCAACAATGCCATGGTCACCCCAAACACGCACATGGTTATACCCATATAGATCAGAAAATCCAGACCCGGAAAGTATCTTGCCAGCACATAGACACCTGTCTTGGTGGTGTAGACACACATGAAAACACTTCCGGTGATAGTAGCCCGGGGGTACGAGTCTGGAAGCCAGGTATGGAAAGGGATAAAAGCGGCATTTAAGCCAAATCCCAGCAGGATAAGCCAGAAAGCCAAATTGATTTCTGCCGGCACCGTGGTGATGGAGCCAGTTGCGGAGACATGGATGATAATACCTGCCAACAGGCAACATCCACCCAGGACATGCATCAACACATATCTATATCCGGCATCAAGCGATTCTTTATTTCTGCTGTGGAGAATAAGAAGTACCGAGGTTACAGCCATTATCTCCCAGAAGAAGAAGATCGTGAAAAGATCCCCGGCAAACACCACCCCAAGGGAAGAGCCAATGTACATAAACGCCGCAACATGCTGCCAGTCATTCTCGATATGCAAAGAATAAATCATGGCAAGAAAAGCGATGATCACAAAAACATAGGCCACGCATAAACTCAAAGCATCAACCTGGATAAGTATAAGCTCGTATTCCAGAAACTTATACGACAACACGAAGCCCGGCTCTAACTGGAGGATACTGAAAAAGGCAAGCAGAGGAAGTAAAAGCAGATAGGCTTGCTTAAGAGCTTTTGGCTTGATGATAGGGACAAGAAGTGCTCCCAACAAAAAAATAAGTCCGGGGGGAATGGAGTCAATCATAAAAATTTTCCTCCCTTTTAGCAATTAAAGCCACTATGTTTTTAGCTCCTATGATTACAAGGGGAGAGATCATCCCAAAGATAACATCAACAGATGGTATATTATGCCAAAAAAAATTACCGTATGGGTTGTCGACGGGTAAGCCGATCAAGATACTTGGCACGAGGGCAATAAAAAAAATTATTTTAAGTTTTTTTTCCATTCTATTTATCCAGCTCCCAGAATATTCATTGTTGCCATTCTGGCAAGGTCAAAGGAGTTAACAAACGCATTTGGTGAAAAGCATAATAACACTGTAATGCTGACAGCTATTAATATGGGAGCCAGCATGGTTATTGGTGCCTCATCAAAGCGGGGTATAACATCCGACTTTGCTTTCTTGAAAAAAGCATTGTAAACAACAGGAGCAAAGAAGGCTATATCGAGCATACTGCTCACCAGAAGGATGCCAAGGAAAAACAACACCTCTGCCTCTAATACTCCCAGACATAAAAACCATTTACTTATAAAACCGGATGCTGGAGGAATGCCTGCCAGGCCAAAAGCAGCAATGGCAAACGCAATAAAGGTCAGGGGCATCTGCCTACCCAGCCCGTCTAACTGACTGATATTTTTCTTTCTGGTTTTCACATAGACCGCACCGGCAACAAAGAACAGGGTAATCTTCATAAATCCGTGATTCATCAGAAGAAGCATAGCACCTGTGATGGAGTCTTTAGTAAGCAGGGCAGCACCGAGAATAATGATTGCGAGGTTATTGATGGTTGAAAAGGCAATTCTCTGTTTAAAGTTATCCGAGGTGAAGGCGAGCATGGCCGAAACAATGATCGTAAATGATACGACATAGGCGAGGATTAACCCCAGATTCAGTTCTTTGAGCAGGGTTGGGCCAAAAACATAGAGAATGACCAGCAGACAACCAAATACCCCGGCTTTAACCACTGCCACAGCATGAAGAAGGGCACTTACGGGAGTCGGTGCAACCATTGAGGTTGGCAGCCATTCATGAAAAGGCATGATACCCGCCTTTACACCCATGGCCGCGATGAGGATAAAGAACAGGAAGTACATCATGGGGTCGCTGCCATGACCGGCCAAAAAGCCGCCTGGAGTAAAATCCAGTGTTCCGGTCAAATGGTAAATCATAATAATGGCAAAGAGTATGACCACCCCTGCTATCAATGTATAAACAAGATATTTTCTGCCGCCATTGAAGGCTTCTTCGGTTTCCTCATGCATGACCAGAGGGTAAGTGGCAATGGTCAGGATTTCGTAGAAGATAAAAAAGGTGAGCAGGTTACCGGAAAAGGCAATCCCGATGGCTGCTGAAAGGCAGATTGCA
>CAZEMY010000235.1:0-3565 GCA_964513405.1 uncultured Desulfobulbaceae bacterium | reverse complement strand
GATCAACCTTGGATGGGTCTTTTCCGGAAAAAGCACCACCGCCATGGGCACTGCGGCCTCCGTAAGAGTCAACAATAATTTTTCGACCAGTTATCCCACAATCGCCAACCGGTCCGCCAATTACAAACCTGCCGGTGGGGTTTATAAAATATTTGGTTTTTTCATCCAGCATCTCCGCCGGCAAAATGGGTTTGACAATCTCTTCGATTACCCCTTCTTTAATATCTTTATATGCAACATCCGGGTGATGCTGGGTGGAAAGCACCACAGCCTCTATCCGTTTGGGAATATTATCCTCATACTGAATGGTAACCTGACTCTTGGCATCGGGACGAAGCCAGGGAAGCAGCCCGGTCTTGCGAACCTCCGCCTGCCGTTTCATCAGACGATGGGCATAGACAATGGGCATGGGCATAAGCACTCTGGTCTCATCACAGGCATAACCAAACATCAGCCCCTGGTCACCGGCCCCCTGATCCAGATCAAGCCCTTTGCCCTCATCAACTCCCATGGCGATATCAGGTGACTGTTTATCAATAGTGGTCAGGACAGAACAGGACTGCCAGTCAAACCCCATCTCTGAAGAGTTATAACCAATCTCCCTGATTGTCTGGCGGACAATATCTGGCATATCCACCCAGGCACTCGTGGTTATTTCCCCGGCAATCAATGCCAGGCCCGTGGTTACCAGAGATTCACAGGCAACCCTGGCATGGATATCCTGCTTGAGAATAGCATCAAGGATGGCATCAGAAATCTGATCGGCAACCTTGTCCGGATGCCCCTCGGAAACAGATTCTGAGGTAAAAAGATGAGTTGACATTGTTTTTCCCTTTGATAAAATCTTTATTGATTAAATAAGTTTAACGAAAGTCCCCGCATAAACAGCGACCATTTTCAGAAAAATTTTGTTTTCGACACATTCTGACATTCACCGAATCCGACACTCACCAGTATTTGGTGAATGTCAAGATGTGTCTTTCAATCTCTCAATTTCAGTTCTTATTTCTTTAATAATTTCTTCGTTTATAATGACCTTTCTGTCACCAGCACGCATCGAAAAAATTACAAATACTTTCCCGCCATATTTTTCTTCAAAACCTTGAAAACTTACACTCATTCTTTCTGTTATCTTGTAATTGTCAAAATTAGCATTTGCTGTCACTGGCTTTATTTGGACACCAAAAGCTTTATCTCCAACTTTACAAAGATAATCTATATCACCAGCGTGGTCTAATACAGGGTCGCTCTCTTCAAATTCAATTTCAGGAAATATTTTTGATAAACCATCATTAATAACAGATTTTTCAAGCCGAAAACCGTCATAAGTGCGGACTATCGTAACTTCATATATATAGTCCTTACAGTCTTGTAATGTTAGATCCTCAAATGCTGCTGTCCACTCGGGAATTACGACTTCGGTTATTTTTGCATATAATCTTTCACCAAGCTCATCTAATGTGTCTCTATTTATTTTAGTTTTATCCTTTTGCCTGGTGTAAGATTTTTCAAAATAGAATTTTTCCCATTCTTCAAGTGCGTTTGGCTAACACTCTCTTATCAGCGACATAACAGCATCAACTTTATTCGGCCTGGTGAGTTGATAGATACTACTCGCATAGTTTAATACTTTTTCTTTTTTACCAAAAGGTTTTGCATGTTTAGTTACCTCTTTTTTTTGCCATAATTACAATTGATTGTTTGGATTACTAGCATTCCAGGCAGCTTCAAGGTTATCAGCTCTATCATTAACCCTATCAGCCCTATTTTTTAATTAATCTATGCATCTTTTTGTGTCTCCCTTGTCTTTAGAAATCCAAGAACCTTATATAGGAGAACCCTCAGAAATAGCCAATTTAATTAGCTCTCTAGTTTTTACCTGATTGCCATCAGTTGAATAGGTTAATTTGTCGGCAATTTCTATTGCGTTTAATGCATCTTGTTTGCTGTCTGGAAGAATATCCACTAACAAGTCAATATTACTTTTGCACATACTCTCTCTCCAATTTGATAAATTTAGTTCTGTTTTTATAACTTAGCTCAGTATCTACATAAGCAAGGCCATTTTTTATAAGGTGAGCATTAAGGAATGTTTTGTTTTTCAAATACAAATAAACCATTAGATGGTTATTATTATCGTGTTTTGTTTCGTCATATTTTATGAAAACCTTTTTTCCTTTTGTTTTGAGTTGTAAAAAATTTACAGCCTTTCCGATTTTTTCTTTTTTTTCTTTAATACCAATAAGCCTAACGAGTAAATTGTTATTTAATTTAATTAGTTCGGGGCTGATAATTTCTTCCACTGAATAGTATTCTTCTCTCCGTGTTGAACCGTTTTTATCAATCACTGAACCAAACTGTAACTTTTTAGGGTCTATTTTCTTATCAAATTTATGAAAATCTTTAAAAATATATGGTAGCTTTTTTATCTCGTCATTAAAGTCCGTACGGATGTTCTCTTGTTTTATAAAATTATATTCAGAGTTAAAAATATCCCCTTGGGTTATACCTAATTTTTGTTCTACATAAGGCATAAAGTCAGAGTTGATTTCATAACCAACAGAATTTCTATTCAAATTTCTTGCAGCAAGAGAAGTCGTTCCGCTGCCAAGAAATGGGTCAAGCACTACATCACCAACAAAGGAAAACATTTTAATAAGTCGTCTCGGTAATTCTTCAGGGAACATTGCAATATGTCCATCCTGCTTTGTTCCGCCAAAATTCCAATGACCGGCAAAATATTCTTTCCATTCTTCCTTTGTCATTTTTGACTGTTCTTTTAACTCTTTGCTTGGTTTTATTGGTGTCCCAAGCTTTTTGAATAATAAGATAAATTCATAATCAATGGATAAAATTCCATTTCTAGGCGTCGGATAACTGCCCATCAATGAGGCTCCACCGGTAGTATTTGATGTGGTTTTTTTCTGCCATATCACAGCACCCATATAATCAAATCCGATAGCTTCACAAAATTTGATAATTTCTGTTCGAATAGGTATTACCTTATATCTTCCATAATATACAGCTCTTGCAAACTGATCGCCGATATTAACACATAAACGACATCCGTTATTAAGGACACGATAACTTTCTTTCCAAACGAGGTTTAGGTTATTAATGTATTCTTCATAACTATCGTTATATCCAATTTGATCTTCAGTTCCATAATCTTTTAATTACCAATATGGTGGTGAAGTGATAACCAAGTGAACTGATTTGTCTTCAAGTTCAGCCATTTGTCGACTATCACCATTTATTATTTTATGCCTAGTTTTATAATTCATTTTATACAGATAGTTGGTATTTTATTAACACATATCAGCCAAGAGATATAAATCCAACCGCATGCAAGGAATGTACCTGCCATCAGATTATATCATCTTCCCGTTAACCAAAATCATCACTGCCAGCATTTGGCATTGCCCCGCTCTAAGCATCGAGTTCAAAATTTTCGATTCCCTCTTCCCTGACAAAACCATTGAGAAGATCACAAATCTAATTATCCCTCACCTGACGAACAAAATCAAGACTGATTTCCCACTTATTGAGAGGGCTTATCAGATAC
>CAZEMY010000234.1:0-3574 GCA_964513405.1 uncultured Desulfobulbaceae bacterium | reverse complement strand
CTATCACCCCATTTTCGTCCGATTCGCCTCACCCGCATATGACTAATATAGCGTGGGAGGCTAATCGAACAAACCTGGGGCAATATTCAAACATTTAAAGATTCGTAGTTTATCACTAATTTCGCATCAACCCGAATGTTTACCTTTATTTTAACAGGCAACAGGCTTGGATAGTTTTTTGTTTGGTTTCTCACAATAACACATAAATCAACCTCTATCCAATCAAACCAAACACCCCACCCTTTGCACTCGAAAAAGCCGGGTTACCATTTTGCCTGCCCCGTCCCCCGCTGCTGTTTTTATAGACCTGCAATACAGGTTGGACTTCTTGTTTAAGGGAAATAAATAATGAACGAGCGGCTGTTTCCCTTCCTTCAGCCTCCTCGATAAGAGCGGAAAATTTAAAACAATCCTGAAAATAACTTTTCTTTTTAAGGTAACTTGGCCAGTTGTTATCCCTTCGATATCTCATGAAATTGGGATAATTAACAAAAAGCGTGACCATGGCATCTTTTGCGGCCCGTTTAATATTAAACCGGCTGCAAACAACATCTTCGAGAATGGCACGAAGCTCTGTAAACAATACCCGGTAACCGCCTTTGTCAAGATCTCTTTCAGAGAGGCCCAGTTCCTGCTCTATAAAGGGATATAACAATGCCGAAAAAAGCATATATTCAGGCAATTGAACAGGGTTGTCACCACCGGGATTTTGCAGCCTGTCAGTAACAATGAGAATATTATAAAGTTTCTCTCTCTCATTCTCATCATTTAGCAACGATTCATAAAAGGGAAAGAGGGTATAAAAAAGTTTACTTTTGATACATTTTTCCACCCAGGGGCGACTGTAACCGGAAACCAGGTCTTTGAGCAGCTCATCACGAATTCTTGCCGGCGGGCAGAGTCTTAATTTATCCCGCTGATCAATAATAGCCTCCCATGTCTGCTCTTCAATGGAGAATCCGGTTCGGGATGCATGCCGAACAGCCCGTAACATCCTGACCGGATCACGGGTTATCCTAACTTCCGGCTCACCAATCATCCTGACAATACCGTTATTCAGATCATCAACCCCGCCCACGAAATCAATAATCGAGTTACCTTCAATTTCAAAAAACAGCCCGTTAATGGTCAAATCCCGCCTGAAAGCGTCTTCTTCCAGGGTTCCAAAGGTATTATTGGCGGGCAGAACCTTACCATCACAGCTTTCATACTCACTTTGGGAACGAAGAGTCGAAACTTCAATGATTTTATTACCGCGATAAAAAACCTGAACCAGACGAAAACGACGGCCAATGGTACGGCTGTTACGAAACAACTTCCTGAGCTGCCCGGGATGGGCATTGGTGGAAATGTCAAAATCCTTGGGTCGTTTGCCGAGATAAATATCCCGCACACCACCCCCGACAAGGTATCCTGAAAACCCGGCATCACGGAGTCTGAAGAGGACTTTTAAAGCCTCTCTATCAATGTCCACAGGGCGAATAGAGTGCTCTTCCTCTGGGATAATTATTGCCTTCCCGGCTGAAGAAATATCCTCTCCAGTGTTATTGCCGTCTGATTCCATGTCAGCCTTGGGTTCCAATTTAAAAATCCTGTGTGACCTGTTAACTTTCCTCTGCCATCTGTCTTATGGTCTCCGGCTCTTTGTAAACAGACTCAGCATCCCTGACAAACATGTCAAAAATCTCTCTAACCGGTAGTATCTCGTTCATTTTCCATGTATTTGAGCCGGCAAAAACCAGACCATTTTCCACATCACCTGTACAGGAAGCCATCAATCTCTCACTGATACAGTATTTATAGGAACATTTTTTCAAGCATTTATAAACACATTTTCTGGCAGCAACATCATCGCCCTGCTCCATTCGCTTAATAAAATCAGTTTTTATTGCCCGACCGGTCATGCCCACCGGGGACTGAACCATGACAATATCATCTTCCTGGGATTCAATGTATTTCTGTTTAAATTCATCTGAAACCGAACACTCCTCACTAATAACAAACCGAGAAGCAATCTGGATTCCGTCGGCTCCATATTTATCCATTATCTCTGCCATTTCAAAGCCGTTTATGATACCGCCGGCGGCTATAAGCGGAACTTTGGAGACAACCTTACGGATTGATGGGAAGAGATCCCGCAGGGCCTGATCTGTGCCAAGATGACCACCAGCCTCGGCAGCTTCAACTACAATTGCGGCGGCACCCATCTTTTCAGCCAGGCGGGCAAAGGCTGGAGAGGAAACGATTGAGACAATGGGGACATTATGCTTTTTGCCTATTTTGAAAACATCACGGGAAAAACCGGCTCCGGTGATAATCATGTCTATTCCGGCCTCAATTGACCCCATAACAAGATTAGAAAAGTCCTGCATTGCATACATGATATTAACGGCAATAATCCCGTCTGTGGCCAGTTTTGCCTTGCGTATATCTTCCTGCAACTCAGGAACTGGAATCCCGGAACCGCCTATGGTGCCAATACCACCGCATTCGGCCACCGGTATGGCAAGAGCTGAGGTGGAAACCCGTATTGACATGCCCCCCTGAATAATGGGGACTTTGGCTGTAAAATCACCAATTTTAAGTTCTGGTAGTTTCATATATTATTAACTCTGTAAAAAAAGAAAAAAAGGGCAGGAAAATAATGTCCCGCACAAGCATTTTAATTGAAAAGGGATGCCTATTCCGGACAAGATTTCTACAAAAAAACACTTAGCATAACATAATATTAATCAGACAGCTTGACTTTTCACTTGGATTGCGAGTAAAATTTGTGAGTTTTGCAGGTTTTGCAACCACGCATACCAGGATGACCATGACTAAAAGATAAAAGGAAAATTTAATGAAGATAAAGGCCGTCAACGGCTTTAAAGATATCCTCCCAGACGAAGCATTGTCCTGGCAGCTAATCGAAAACAGAGCAAGGGATATTTTTTCCAGGTTCGGCATGTCCGAAATCCGTACCCCGATTCTGGAAAAAACTGAGCTTTTCTGCCGTTCAATTGGTGAGGCAACTGATATTGTCGAAAAAGAGATGTACACATTCGAAGGCAAAGCCATTACCATGCGTCCGGAAGCGACCGCCTCGTTATTGCGGGCCTTTATTGAACATGGTCTTCATGTCCGTCAGCCGGTATCAAAGCTCTACACCATTGGTCCGATGTTCCGCCATGAACGCCCCCAAAAAGGAAGGCTGCGACAATTCCACCAGATAGATGCGGAAATAATCGGGGCAAGCGAACCGCAGATTGACGCAGAGATGATGGCAATGGCGATGATGCTCCTTGATTCACTCTCCATAGATATCAGTCTGGAGTTGAATTCTCTTGGCTGTCCCGGATGTCGCCCAACCTTTCGCCAGGAACTTACCGGTTACCTTGAAGAGAGAAAAGAGCATCTCTGTGAAAATTGTCAGCGCCGCTTAACCCTGAACCCGCTTCGGGCATTAGACTGCAAAAACCGGGGTTGCCGGGAACTGGTACAGGAAGCACCATCCATTCTGGATACAATCTGCAATGACTGCAACCAGCACCTTGCCGGAGTGGAGGATACCCTTCAGGCTCTAAATGTTCCC